>CAVAWS010000023.1:0-6628 GCA_963592455.1 Paratractidigestivibacter sp.
TGACTATATTGTAAATCTAAATTTAGAAGATATAATAATTCCATATAAATTAATAGAAGAACTAAATAATGAATTAGATAGAGTATCTAAGATAAAAGAAGAAAAGAAAATAGATAATGTAAATTATGTAATGGAAAAAATAATTGACTTTATGGATGAAAATAAAATGTCTTGTGCAAATAAAGATGGTATTATTACAAATTTAAACGGAAGAGAAATATTGTTTGACGGAGCTATTAAATATATAAAAAACAACGTAGATGTGATAGATAAGAAATTAATTAAAAAATATAATAGTTTTGATTTTATAACAAAAAAATTAAAGCCTAATGATAAGAAAAGTAAAAATAAAGTACATATTAAAAAACTAGAAAAAAATATGGAAGTCATCCAAAAGCTAGAAGATTATATAACATTTTGTAAAAAATATAAAACAATTCCACATATTACCACTAAAAAGGTAGAATATAGAAGCTACGTGGAAGATCAAATGGTATCACTTGCTTGGTTTATGAAAAGATTAAAATTAGATGAGGTATACATACCATATAATTTAATGGAAGAATTATATAACGTAATTGAAGAAATAGGAGAAAATGATCTAAAAGAAAAATTTAATTGTTTAATTTTAGAGATAATTGATAACATAAAAACATTAAATGTATTACCACAAAGTATTAATTCTATGGATTATATTATAAGAAGTATAAACGGAAACGTTGTGTCACTACCTTATGCAGATAAGATTATGAGAAAAAACTTAAAATACATAGATGATAGCTTAATAGAAGAGTACAATAAAACAATAAAACAGTTTAACAATATTGAAATAAATATAAAATACTTAAAAAAATAATTGCATAAAAGAAAATATATGCTATAATACTTTTAGTAGAAAGAAAGGAGTAGGACCTTATGGCCCTGCTCTTTATAATTAAGGAGTGATGATATGCACAAAAGAGTAAAAGAACTTATAGAAGAACCTTTAAAATCTATAAACATTAAATTAGATGATGTTGAATATGTTAAAGAAGGAAGCATGTATTTTTTAAGGGTTATAATTGATAAGGAACCTTACGTGGATGTAGATACTTGTGTTAAAGCTACTGAAATAATTAATCCTATCTTGGATAAAATAGAAGATGAATTTGATGATGCTTATGTTTTAGACGTTTGTTCAAAGGAAAAAGGAGGAAATTAAAATGAACGGTAAAGAATTTATTAGAGCAACTGATGCTATTTGTAAAGAAAAAGGAATTGATAAAGATATAATATTTGAAGCTATGAAAACTGCTTTAGAAAAAGCTTATGCAAAACATACTGGATTTTCAAATATAAGAATAGATATTGATACTAAAAGTGGTCAAATAAGAGGGTATGCTTATCAAACTGTTGTTGAAAAATACGGGGATAGTGAAGAAGATGATGAAAACGAAGAAGATATAGTTGAAATACTTCTTGAGGATGCTAGAAAGATAGTTCCAGATATAGCAGTTGGAGAAACTATTGAAGAAGAAGTTGACTTAACAGACTTTGGACGTGTTGCAACAGCAACTGCAAAGCAAATATTAGTTCAAAAAGTAAGAGAAGCTGAAAGACAAAGTATAATGTCTGAGTTTGAAGATAAAGAAGGAGAATTATTAGTTGGTAACTTAGAAAGAGAAGATACTAGTAATTACTACGTTGATTTAGGAAGAATGGATGGTGTTTTACCTAAGAAAGAGTTAATTAAGGGTGAAAAATTAACTATGGGTACATCAGTAAAAGTATACGTTACTAAAATAGATAACACAGGAAAGAGTCCATTAATTCTTTTATCAAGAAGTCATTATGGATTTGTAAAAAGATTACTTGAAAATGAAATACCAGAGTTAAATGATGGAACAGTTATTTTATATAGTGTTGCAAGAGATGCAGGATCAAGAAGTAAGATAGCTGTATACTCAGAAGATGAAAAAGTAGATGCAATTGGTTCATGTATTGGTGAAAAGGGAAATAGAATTAATAGAATAACTAATGAATTAGATGGAGAAAAAATAGACGTTGTTTTATATGACAAAGATCCAATAACATTTATTAAAAACGCTTTATCACCAGCTAAAGATGTTAAAGTATATATATTAGATGAAAAAGAAAAGAAGGCACTTGCAGTTGCAGAAGGAGATAATTTATCGCTTGCAATTGGTAAGAAAGGTCAAAACGTTAGATTAGCGGCTAGACTTACTCATTATAGAATAGATGTTAAGACACCAGAACAAGTAAAGGAAGAAAAGATTGATTTAACAAATGCAATCAGTTAATTATTATGAATAAAAAAGTTCCTATGAGGATGTGTGCTGTAACAAGACAAAAGTATCCTAAAAAAGAGTTAATAAGAGTAGTTAAAGATAAAGATGGTGCTTTACAAGTAGATTTAACTGGTAAGAAAAATGGTCATGGAGCTTATCTTTTGATGGATTTAGAGGTGTTAAATAAAGCTAAAAAAAGTAAGTGTTTAGATAGACTTTTAGAAGTAGAAATACCAGATAGTATATATGATGAGTTAGAGAACATAATAAAAAATAATATATAGATATTAAGAAAGAGGTGGATATATGAGTGTTTTAGAGTATGCACAAGATGTTAACAAAAGTGTTAGTTACATTTTAGATATGTGTAAAAAATTAGGCATTAAAGTATCAGGTGAAGAAGATTTTTTAGATGATGATGCAATCGTTATGCTTGATAATGCCTTAAGTAGTGATGAAACAGAAGAAGAATCATCTAACGAAAACTTAGTTGATGAAGAAATCTTAAAAAAGATGGACGATGATGATTATTATGATGAAGTAATTGATACAATGGTAGATAAAAAAATAAGTAATTATAATAATGATAGAGTAAAGAAAAATAAAAATAAACAAAATAAGAATATTAAAGCTGCTAAAAAAGCAATGTATAAAAATAAGGAAAAATTAGTATCAAATACTGATACTAATGATAATGTTGTACTTTATAAAGAAAATATGACTATAAAAGAATTAGCAAAAGCATTAAATGAGCCTGTAAATGAATTAATAAAAAAACTTATGATGTTAGGAGTTATGGGTAATATTAATTCTTCAATTTCATATGATGATGCTAGTGTGCTTGCTTTAGAGTATAATAAAACTTTGAAGAAAGAAGAAGCTAATGATATATCAAATTTTGAAATGTTTGAAATAAATGATGATCCTAAGGACTTAATTGAAAGGCCACCTGTTGTAACAATAATGGGACACGTTGATCATGGTAAAACATCGCTTTTAGATGCAATTAGACAAAGTAGTATCGTTGATACAGAGCATGGTGGAATAACTCAGGCGATAGGTGCTTATCAAGTTAAGTATAATGATAAAAAGATTACTTTTATAGATACTCCAGGACATGCTGCGTTTACTCAAATGCGTGCTAGAGGTGCATCTATTACTGATATAGTGATTATAATAGTTGCAGCAGATGATGGTGTTATGCCTCAAACAATAGAAGCTATAGACCATGCTAAGGCGGCTAATGTGCCAATTGTAGTTGCTGTAAACAAAATGGATAAACTAGGAGCAGATCCAGAAAGAGTTAAACGTGAGATGAGTGAACACGGACTTACTCCTGAAGACTGGGGAGGAAATACTTTATTTGTTCCTATTTCAGCTAAAACTCATGAGGGAATTAATAATTTATTAGAAAACATATTATTAATTGCTGAATTACAAGAGTTAAAAGCTAATCCAAAACGTTATGCAATGGGTACTGTTATAGAATCTAAGTTAGATAAAAACGTAGGTACGCAAGTTACTTTATTAATTCAAAATGGTACATTAAGATTAGGAGATCCTGTTGTAATAGGTGAATTCTTTGGTAAAATAAGATCTCTTAAGAATGATTTAGGTGAAGAAATAGTTGAAGCACTTCCATCAACTCCTGTTGAAATAACTGGTATAACTGGAGTTCCAACAGCTGGTGATAAGTTTATGGCTTTTGAATCAGAAAAAGAAGCACATCAAGTAGCTGATCAAAGAAGTGAAACTTCTAAGTTAAAAGCTAACACATTAGCTAGTGCAATAAGTTTAGATGACTTATTTGGAAAAATAAATGAGGGATTAAAGGAAATTAACATAGTATTAAAAACTGATGTTAAAGGTAGTGAAGAAGCTGTTAAGAGTACTTTAAGTAAAATAGAAGTAGAAGGATGCAAACTTAATGTTATAAGAAGTGGTGTTGGTACCATTACTGAAAGTGATATTATACTTGCTAATGCATCTAGTGCAATCGTTGTTGGATTTAATGTTAGGCCAAGTTCTAAGATAATGGATGTTGCTAAGGAATATGGTGTAGATATTAGACTTCATAACATTATATATAAATTAACTGAAGAAATAGAATCAGCTATGAAAGGTATGCTAGATCCAGAGTATGAGGAAAAGGTAACTGGTACAGCTGAAATAAGAAAATTATACAAATTCTCTAAAACTGGTAATATAGCAGGATGCTTTGTTACTAGCGGTGTTATAAAATCAAGTTCAAAAGCTAGATTAATTAGAGATGGTATTGTTATTTATGATGGAGCTATTAATACTATTCAAAGAGAAAAGGATAGTGTTAAGGAAGTTAAGAATGGCTTTGAATGTGGTATTACGTTAGAAAACTATCAAGATATAAAAGAAAATGATGTAATTGAAGCATATGAATTAGTAGAATTAAAGAGGTAAATTTATGAGTTTGAAAACAGATAGAATAGCAAGTATGTTATCAAAAGAGATAAGTGATATTATACAAAATGAAATAAATGATAAAGATATAAAATTTGTAACTATTACAGCTTGTAAAGTTGATACTGATTTATCTTTAGCACAAATTTACTGTACTTGTTTTGATGATTCAAAAAAAGATAAATGTTTACACGATTTAAATCAAGCTAAGGGCTTTATCAAATCTTCTCTTGCAAAAAGAAAACTTGAGATAAGAAGGATTCCGGACTTAAGATTTATATACGATGATTCAATTGCATACGGAAATAAAATAGAAAATATAATTAAGAGTATAAAAGAGTAAGAAATTCTTACTTTTTTTAATTTTGTTTAGAAAACTTTAAAAAAATGTGGAAATTAATCGTAAAAAAATGTATAATTATATTAATGGTAGAAAGTAGGGGATGTCAGTGATAAGTCTAATTAATAAAGAAAATTTAAGTTTAGGTATTTTAGAAACTGATTTTGAGGTATACGCTGACATTGTAAATACGTTTACATCTGATACTTTAAAAAAAGACTGTTTATATGATTTAGATGATTATGTCATTCCTGAGTATTTTAGAGATAAGATAACAATTGTTGTAGAATCTAATGATATGTTAATTGGTTATGCAACGTTTGAGTTTAAAAACAAAAATGATAGTATAAATGTTTATATAAAGAAATTATTTGTGTTACCTGAATTTAAAAATAAAAATATGGAAGCATTCTTAGTAGAAGGTATTATATATATTGCGGGTGAAGTAAATGCTAAAACAGTTAGTTCAAATGTATTAGAACATGATGAAGAAATGATGTACATATATAAAGCTTTAGGATTTTACGAAGCAGGTCTTAGTGAAGAAGGTACTGTTTTAAATGCAAATGTATCAACAATTGTTCAAACTAGAATGTTAAATGATAAATTTAGAAATATTCCTAGCGATGCAATTGATTATAAGGATCTAAAATTAACTAAGAAGATAAATGAAGGAAGAAGTGGAAATATTTACTTAACAGATGATGGTAAAATACTTAAGATGTTTAAGTCAACTTCGTTTACTTATGTTAAGGATAGAGAAGAAACATTAAAAAAACTTAAAACCCTTGATGTTAAAGAGGTTGTAAAACCTAAAAATCTTGTTTATTATAATGGTGTCTTTGTTGGATATATAATGGATTATTTACCAGATGGTACGTCTTTAACTGACATCGAAAAAGAAGGTTGTAGTTTTGAGAAGAAAATAAACATAATAAGGGCGATAGAAGTAGTTATGCAAAAACTTCATGAAAAGAATATATATATATGTGATTTAAATCCAGATAACATATTAATAGAGGCAGATGATAAGGTTAGAATTATAGATTGTGATTCATTTGTACTTAAAAGCAACGTAATTAATACATCAGTTGATAATAAGTTTATAGATCCATTTAATAAAATAGTATCTGAGAAAACTGACTTGTATGCTTTTGCTGTCACTATACTAGAATTATTACTTGATGTTAAAATAAATAGTAATGATAAATATGGAGATATAGAACAAATATATTCTAAAAATAAAAATAAGTTGCCTGTTAGTTTTAAATCATATTTTAATAAGATATTTAATAGTAAAGAAAGATTGTATTTATCAGATGCCTATGAAAAGTACATAACAGATATGTATAATGCTGATAATACGATTAATAATAATGAAAAAAGTGGTAACATAAGTATGGTAGTTTTATCATTTATAGCACTTGCAATTGCAATCTTTGGATATATAGTATTTAAATACGGGAGATAACCGTATTTTTTCTTGCTAAAAAAGTATTAACATCTTGCAAGTTAATGTAAAGAGTTTTGGGGATTTATAGTAAAAATATTAAAATGCAGGATT
>CAVAWS010000024.1:0-11509 GCA_963592455.1 Paratractidigestivibacter sp.
ATATTTTGTTTCTTAATTATGATATTGGTGAAGATATTTATTTTAATTTGCTATTATATTCTTTTTCACCTAAAGTAGGTATTTTGAATTATGTTGGTTATAACTGGTTTTATAATAATTCAAGTATTTCTAATACAAAAAATAAAGGATTGAATAGTAAAGTAGATAACTTAGTTTTATTAGATAACGTTATAAAAAGTTATAAGAATGTAGATGAGTATTTGTCTTATTACCTAGTAAAATATTATATTTGGTATTTATTATATTCAGGTAAAAGTGCGAGAAAAGATAAATTTATGAAGGAATATTATAGATTGAAAGCATGGTACAATAAAAATAAAATATCTTTGAGTTTTTCTCCTTTTTCTAGCAAAATAAAAGGTGAAAAATTTAATAATAGAATTATTATTTTTATATTCCTTATTTTAGAAAAAATCAAATTAGTTGGATTGTTTGCAAAAATATATTGTAAAGGTGATAAGAAATAAAAAAATGCCAGTCATGAAATAAAAATAGTATTATAAAAAAAGCCTATATATCGGATAAAAAAATAATTAATATAGCAGTTGTTCTTGATGCAATATTATTTATTGATTGTATAAAATCATTATTAATAGCTGTATTTCCTAGTTAAAAGTTTCTTCTCTTCTTGATAAGAAACTTTTTTTATAGTACAATGTATTTGGTGATAGTATGACAAAAAAAGATAAAATTATACTTATTATTCCGGCGTATAATGAGCAGGATAATATTTTAAAAACATATGAAAGTATAAAAAAATATAGTGCTAAAAATCAAATTAAGTATGATGTTATTGTAATAAATGATGGTTCTACGGATAATACAGAAAATATACTAAATGAAAATGAAATTCCACATATTACATTGATTCATAATTTGGGTATTGGAGGTGCTGTTCAAACTGGTTATAAATATGCATTTGAAAATAATTATGATGTTGCTGTTCAATTTGATGGGGATGGACAACATGATGTTAATTGCGTAAAAGATATAGTAGAACCAATAATTGAGGGTAAAGCAGATTTTACAATTGGATCAAGATTTATAGACAAGACATCTAGTAAATTTAAATCAACAGTTGCAAGACAAATTGGTATAAGGTTGATTTCTAGAGCGATAAAAATAGCTACGCACAAAAAAGTTTTTGATACTACTTCTGGTTTTAGAGCTTGTAATAAAGAAATAATTAAACAATTTGCATATAATTATCCGCTTGAATATCCAGAACCTATAACTACAACAGAATTGTTAAAGAAAGGTTATAGTTTAAAAGAGATTCCAGTTAGTATGAATGAAAGAGAAGGTGGAACATCTTCGATTAAAGCTTGGAAAAACATTTATTATATGATAAATGTTTGTTTATCAATATTAATGGTTAAAATAAGGAGGTATAAATAATGTCTGTTTCTTTAAGAATACTTTTACTTGTTTTTTCTATTGTTTTGGCACTAGCAACTACTGTTGTTCTTAAAAAAGGTAGAATGCCAATTAAATACTCATTATTATGGTATTTTTCATCTTTAATTATATTTATTCTTGCAGTTTTTCCTTTTATAATTGAATGGATAGCAGAATTATTTGGCTTTACCACACTATCTAATTTGATTACTGCTATTATGATAGGAATATTATTGTTTTTAACAATGTCTCTTACCATTATAACTGCTGGTCAAAAAAGAAAAATAACTCTTTTAATACAAGAGATATCTATGTTAAAAGAAAAGGTAAGTAATAATGACAAAAAAAGATAAAATTGTTAAAAAAAATTTTTTGTATAATGCAATTGGTTCTACGGTTAATGCCTCTATATCATTAATATTTATGATTATTGTAACTAGAATTAATGGTACTGATAAAGCTGGTATTTTTACATTTGCTTATTCAACGTCATGTCTTTTTCAAGTTATTGGGTTATTTGCTGGAAGAGCCTATCAAGTTACAGAAACAAATAAAAATTATAAAAATAAGGTATTTATTTATAATCGTATAATTAGTTGTATATTAATGTTTCTTGCATCAATATTATTTATTATAATAAAAGGATATAATTTTTATAAATGTTCAGTAATAATACTTTTAATTATATATAAGATGATAGAAGCTTTTTCAGAAGTATTGTATGGGATTATACAAAAGAAAGAAGAATTATATAAAGTTGGGATATCATTATTTTTAAAAGGCATATTATCTGCAATATCATTTTTATTATTAGATGTATTTACAAAAAACATAGAACTTTCAATATTTTCTGTAATAATTGTAAATACTTTAGTCATGTCTTTTTATGATTTTAAGAACGCTGAAATTATAAGTATGCTAAAGGAAAAAATTAATACTAAGTTTGTATTTTCAATATTTAAATTTGGTTTTTTTACATTCTTATTGACGATTCTTACTCAATATATAATAAATGCATCTAAGTATGCAATAGATGGGAATTTATCAAATGAATCTCAAACTATTTTTGGAATTATCCTTATGCCTGCAACTTTAGTAATTTTATGTGGTCAATTTTTAATTCATCCTTTTCTAAATAAATTAACACAATTATTAAAAGAAAAAAAATATAATGAATTCAAAAGAGTTGTTTATAAGTTAGTGACAGCAATATTCATATTTGGAATAATAACAGATGTTGTTGCTTATTTAATTGGAATCCCATTTTTAGAATTAGTATATGGTATTTCTTTAAAAAAATATAAGATGGATTTAATTATAATAATTGCTGGTGGTGTATTTTTTGGAATGTCATACATATTTTCTAATGCCCTAATAGCAACTAGAAATACTTTTATTCAAGCAGTAATATTTATAATGGTTAGTTTGTTTACACTTGTCGTTTCAAATTTATTAGTAATTAAGTATGGAATATATGGAGCATCTATTTCTTATATGATTTCAATGTTATTATTACTTATATTATTTATAATATCATTTTTATTTATCACAAAAAAGAAAGAAGGTAATTAAATTGAAAAAGCATACTTTTGTGGTTCTAGCTTATAAAGAATCAAAGGATTTAGAGAATTGCGTAAAATCGGTTTTAAATCAAAAATATAAATCTGATGTTGTTATAGCAACTTCGACACCAAATAAATACATAGATAAGATTTCTAAAAAATATAACTTAAAAGTAATAGTTAATCCCGAAAAAAAAGGAATAGCATATGACTTTAATTTTGCAGTAAATTGCGTAGATTCATCTTTAATTACAATTGCACATCAAGATGATATATATGAAAGTGATTATTCTAAGGAAATAGTTGAGGCATATAAAAAAAATAAAAATTCTTCAATAATATTTACTGATTATTATGAGTTAAGAGGTAAGGATAAAGTTTATAATAATCCTAATTTGAAAATAAAAAGAATTTTATTGCTTCCACTTAAACTTCGTTTTTTAGGTAGGTTTAAACATTTTAAAAGAGATGTTTTAAGATACGGAAATTCAATATGTTGTCCAGCGGTAACTTTTGTTAAAAAAAATGTACCAAAAGACTTATTTATTTGTGATTTAACATGTAATGTTGATTGGTTTACATGGGAAAAATTATCAAAATTGGATAGCTCTTTTGTGTTTATATCAAAAAATTTAATGGGACACAGAATTTCGGAAGTTACAACTACTACAAGTATAATAAATAGTGGAGTTAGAACAAAAGAAGATTTATATATGTTTAAGAAATTTTGGCCTGGATTTATTGCAAAGTTTATTAATAAATTTTACAAAAAAGCAGAAAAAAGTAACAATGTAGAGTAGGTATGATTTTCCTATTCTATTTTTATATATCCATGATATAATTAAATAGTAGAGGTGATTGGAATGAGAAAAACAGTATTTGGAGTAATATTTATTTTAATTTTGTTATTATTTCCTGCTATTATAAAAGCTGATAATTCTATTATAACTTACGAAACTCATATATCCAATATAGGATGGCAGGGACAAGTAAATAATGGAGATATATCTGGTACAACAGGTCTTTCTAAATCAGTTGAGGCTTATAAGATAAATTTAAATTATTCGGAAAGTTCTATTAATTATCAAACCTATTCTAGCAAATATGGTTGGCAAGAAATGACTAGTTCTAGTAATATTTCAGGTACAACAGGAAAATCCATTCCAATAGAGGCCATAAAAATAGATTTTCAAGGGAAAATATTAAATGATTATGACGTTTATTATAGAGTTCATGTATCCAATATAGGTTGGATGGATTGGGCAAAAAATGGCGAAGTATCTGGAACTAGTGGATATTCGGATAGAAAAGTAGAAGCGATAATAATAAAATTAGTAAAAAAAGGAGATAATGCTCCCGGTTCCACTAAAAATCACTATTATGAAAATTATTCCGTTGAATATCAGTCACATATTTCAGATATAGGATGGCAATCAACACGCTATAATGGAGATATATCAGGTACTACTGGTAAAAATAAGAAAATTGAAGCCATATCGATTGCAATAAACAATAAAACGTTATCAGGTGAACTTTTGTATCAAACTTATGTTCGAGGAATTGGATGGCAGTCAGAAGTTAGTTCTGGCAATATATCAGGTACTACTGGTAAAAGTAAAAGAATAGAAGCGATAAAAATAAGACTTACTGATGACATAAGTGAAAATTATAATATTTATTATAGAGTTCATGTATCCAATATAGGATGGATGGGATGGACCTCTAATGGAAAAAGTTCAGGAACTATTGGTTATAATTATCAAATTGAAGCAATACAAATAAAATTATTTAAAAAAGATGATAAAACTTTAAGTGATGAAAATAATTGCTTTATTAGTAAGGATTCAACTATTAGTTATAGTTCCCATGTTTCTGATATAGGATGGATGAATTATGTTAATGACGGAGATATATCTGGAACTACTGGAAAGTCTAAAAGACTTGAAGCACTCAAAATAAAAATGAGTAATGAATCTGAACAAAACATGATTAGTTATCAAACTCATGTTTCTGATATAGGATGGATGAGTAATGTAAGTGGAAATTCTATTTCCGGCACTACTGGGAAAAGTAAGAAAATAGAAGCTATAAGAATCAAACTTAATGGAGAGTATGAACAAAAATATGATATATATTATAGGGTTCATGTAGAAAATATAGGTTGGATGGACTGGGCAAAGAATGGAGAAAATGCTGGAACTTCTGGACAAGCGCTTCAAGTAGAAGCTATTCAAATTAAAATGGTATTAAAAGGTTCTACAGCACCTGGAACTACAGATATTCCTTATAGGGAAGCTAAATGGGTTAAAGATACAGATGGTAATACATATTATTATGATATTTATGGAACTAAAGTCACTGGTCAAAAAAGTATAGGTGGTAAAACATATTACTTTGGACCTACAGGAATATATTTAGGAAATAATAATTTAAAGGTTATTGATGTTAGTGCTCATCAAGGAAATATAGACTGGAATAAAGTAGCAAAAAGTGGTATTTATGGTGTCATACTTAGAATTGGTTACTGGAATGTTGAAGATTCAAAATTTAATGAGTATATAAATGAAGTTAAACGTTTGGGAATTCCATATGGTATTTATATATTTAGCTATGCAAATTCAGTAGATAATGCTAATACTGAAGCTGATTTTACTAAAAATATAATAAGTAAATATAATTTAAGTCCTAGCCTTGGAATTTATTATGACTTAGAAAGTTGGTATATTTCAGATACTAATACATCAAATACTTTATCTAAGGAACAATATGATGATATAGCAAGGATGTACATTACTTCAGTAAGTAGTTATGTAGGTAATAAATTTAAAGTTAAAATATATGCAGATTTAAATCATGTTAGTAATAGATTTGGCAGCTATGCAAAAAGTGAGTCTGATTGGATAGCCCAGTATAATAATACTGGATGTACTTATACAGGTAAATATTCAATGTGGCAATATTCTTCTAAAGAAACTGTAGATGGTATAAATGTAAATGTAGATATGAGTATTTTGTATTAAAATTATCATATAAAAATATAAGATTTTATTAAACTAATATGTCTTATATTTCTTTTTTTATATTATATATGGTATAATATTAGCACAAGGAGGTTTTTGTATATGAAGGGAATTATTTTAGCAGGAGGATCTGGTACAAGATTATATCCAATAACTGAAGGGACTAGTAAACAGTTAGTACCAGTTTATGATAAACCTATGATATATTATCCATTATCAGTATTAATGGAAGCAGGAATAAGAGATATACTAGTTATTACAACACCAGAAGACCAAGCTAATTTTAAAAGACTATTAGGGGACGGAAATAAATTTGGGGTTAATTTAAGTTATACAGTTCAACCATCTCCAGATGGACTTGCTCAAGCATTTATTCTTGGAGAAGAATTTATTGGTGATGATGAATGTGCAATGGTACTTGGAGATAATATTTTTTATGGTAGCGGACTTAATGACATACTAAATAATGCAGTTAATAATGCGAAAAATGGTCAAGCAACTATTTTTGGATATCAAGTTAAAGATCCAGAAAGATTTGGAATTATGGAAATAGATAAAGACAATAATGTTTTGAGTGTAGAAGAAAAACCTTTAAAACCAAAAAGTGATTATGCCATAACAGGCTTATATTTTTACCCTAAAGGGGTAGCAAATGAAGCTAAAAAAGTTAAACCATCTTTAAGGGGTGAACTTGAAATAACAACATTAAATGATCAATATCTAAAACAAGGTAAATTAAAAGCATGTCTTTTAGGTGAAGGTTACACATGGTTTGATACAGGTACATTTGATAGTTTACTTGAAGCCTCAAACATGATAAAAGCAATTCAAAATAATAGAGATAATGTAATTTGTTGTCCTGAAGCAATTGCGTATAACAACGGATGGTTTTCTGATGCTGACTTAGAAAAGAGTGCCGAATTAATGAAAAAAAATAGTTACGGAAAGTATTTATCCAAAGTACTAGAAAGAGGAAGAAAGTAATATGAAAAAACTTGAAACTAATTTGAAAGATTGCTATGTTTTAGAGCCTAGCGTGTTTGGTGATGATAGAGGATATTTTAGCCCATATTTTATCCAAAAGGATCTAGAAAAGGAAGGATTATTTTTTGAAAAAGTAGTACAAACTAACAGATCAAAGTCATCAAAAGGTGTGGTTAGAGGATTACATTTTCAAAAAAATCCAAAATGTCAAACAAAAATTGTTGAAGTTATAAATGGCTCTGCTATAGATGTTGTAGTTGATATAAGAGAAGGTTCTCCAACTTATGGAAAGTACGTAGCAGTATTATTAAAGCCATATGATTCTAAGGATCCAGAAAGTGGAAGACAATTATATGTTCCAAGAGGATTTGCACATGGATTTATAAGTCTTGAGGATAATACAATTTTCCAATATTTAATAGATAATGATTATGCGCCAGATATGGAAGGCGGCATTTTATGGAAAGATGAAGAGTTAAATATTCCATGGAATAAAATGTTTGCTGATAACGGAATAGATGAACCATTATTATCTGAAAAAGATCAAAAACATTTAACGTTATCTAAAAGTCCAAAATATTTTAAATATGAAGGTGATAAGTAATGAAATCATTTATAACTGGATTTAAAGGTCAACTAGGATATGATTTAGCTAAAGAGTTATATAAAAGAGGAGAAAATGAAATAATAGTAAGTGATAGAGGTGAACTTGATAAAGAGATAAATAAAAGATCATTAAGTTTAATGAATGAAGAAAAATTAAATTATTCATCTCTTGATATAACTGATGAGGAAGCTGTTATTAATTTAATAAAAAATGTTAAGCCAGATGCTATTTTTCATTGTGCAGCTTGGACAAATGTTGATGCAGCAGAAGATAATTATGATGCCTGTTATAATGTTAATGTTATTGGAACTAAAAACTTAACTGAGGCTGCTAAGGAAGTTGGAGCTAAAATTATTTATATTTCTTCTGATTATGTTTTTGATGGAACAAAAGAGGGCATATATAGTGAGACTGATAAAACAAATCCATTAAATGTTTATGGAAAAACAAAGTTTTTAGGGGAAGAAGAAGTAAGAAAATATGAAAAGCATTATGTAGTCAGAATTTCTTGGGTTTATGGTATAAATGGTAATAACTTTATTAAAACAATGTTAAAATTATCTGATTCACATAATATATTGACTGTTGTAAATGATCAAATTGGATCTCCAACATACACTAAGGATGTTTCAAGGCTTTTAGTAGATATGGCTAAAACCGATAAATATGGTACTTATCATGGAACAAATGAAGATTACTGTTCTTGGTCTGATTTTGCAAAAGAAATATTTGAAATTAATAAAAAAGCTGTTAATGTAGTAGGTGTTACAACTGAAGAATATTATAAAGACAAAAAAATTGCCCAAAGACCGCTTAATTCAAAATTATCTAAAGAAAAACTAAAAAATGCTGGTTTTGATTTATTGCCTACATGGAAAGATGCATTAGTTAGATATTCAGATGAATTAGAAAATGAGAAAGAATATAAAGAAATACTTGTAAAGAAGGGAAATGATTAATCATGAGTAAATTTTTAGTAACTGGAGGAGCTGGATTCATTGGTAGTAATTATTTACATTATGTAGTAGATAAATATCCAAAAGATGAATTTGTATGTTTAGATGCATTAACTTATGCAGGAAACTATAATAATATTAAAAAATTAGAGGAAAAATCAAATTATAAATTTGTTAAAATGGACATAAGAGATAAAGATGATATTTTAGAATTATTTAAAAAAGAGAAATTTGATTATGTAATAAATTTTGCTGCAGAATCTCACGTTGATAATTCAATTAAAAATCCTAATATATTTGCTGAAACTAATATTTTAGGTACAATGAATTTACTTAATGCTGCAAAATATATGAGAGATGAGGAAAAACATCCACTTATTAGATATCATCAAGTTTCTACTGATGAGGTTTATGGTGATTTACCTTTAGATAGACCTGATTTGAAGTTTACAGAAGAAACACCTATTCATACGTCTAGTCCTTATTCAGCATCAAAAGCGAGTGCTGATTTAGAAGTTTTAGCATATGCTAGAACATTTAAATTACCTATAACAATATCAAGATGTTCTAATAATTATGGTCCTTATCAATTTCCTGAAAAATTAATCCCGCTTATGGTAAGTAAAGCATTAAATAATGAATCATTACCAGTTTATGGTACTGGTGAAAATGTTAGAGATTGGATACATGTTCATGATCATAATGTTGGAGTAGATATGATTGTAAGACATGGTAAAGAAGGAGAAATATATAATCTAGGCGGACATTCAGAAAGAACTAATATTGAGATGGTAAAAACTATTTTAAAAAGACTTGGAAAATCAGAAAGCTTAATTACATTCGTTCAGGATAGAGCTGGTCACGACAGAAGATATGCTATTGATTCAACAAAGGCTGAAAGAGAATTAGGTTGGAATAGATCATATACATTTGATGAAGGTATTGAAGAAACAATTAATTGGTATGTTGATAATCAAGAGTGGATTGATGATATAAAGACAGGTTCTTATAGAAATAGTTATAAAGGATAATTAATAGTATTTAGAAAGAAAAGTTGAAGAAATTCGACTTTTTTTATTTTTGTTTCATAAAACGACAATTATTTTAAAATCCATCTATATAATAGCGTCCTTAGAAATGAGGTGATTTGTAGATTAATATTAATTATATGAAAAAAGATGATTTTTTATGAATTGTTAGAAAAATAAAAATAAGGAGGGTTTTGATGAAGAAAATAATAGTATTAATAATAGGCTTATTTTTAGCTATTCCAATTACAACAAAGGCAGCAACCATAGATTGGACACTTGATAGAGAAGTTTTTGTTCATAGAATTATAAATGGTAAATATCATTTAACTAACATGCCATATTTAACAGTTGATAATAATATAGCATACTGTATAGAACCAGGCCTTGATTTAGAAAAAAATGGTACTATGACACCAACGTTTAACATAAATGATACCAGTGTTAAAAAGAGTATTAAAAGAGCATCTATAATAGGTTATTATGGATATAAAAAATTTGGGCATGATGATAAAAAATATTATATGGCAGCACAAAAGTTGATATGGCAGGAAATGGGTGCAGAAAGTGTTAAATACACCTATGATAGAGAAGGAAATAATTTGATAGATATATCAAAATATGAAAATGAAATATTAAATGAAGTAAATAATTATGATAAAACACCTATCTTTGATATAGAAGATAAGTACATGGTAGGAGATACTGTTACATTAAAAAGTAAGAATATGAAATTAGATGGTTATGACCTATATAGCCCTAGTAATACAATTAGTATGAATAAAGATGGTGTAACAATAAAAATACAAGATAATAATAAAAACACGTTTAAATTAGTAAAGAAAAATGATAATACAAAAACAGTGTTTTATTATAAGTCTGGTCTTCAAACAGTTGCTACTTTTGGAGTTCCATATGAGGTTAGTAAAAGTTATGATTTAAATTATACGTATGGAAGTATAAAGGTAAAAAAGTATGATAGCAATTTAAAGATTGCCTCTTCATTTAATAGTTATACGTCTATTAAAGGTGCGATATACGGAATATATGATGAGAATAATAACTTATTAAATAAAGCTGAAACTGATAGTAATGGTGAAATTATATTTAGTAGTTTAAAGAAGGGTACATATAAAATAAAGGAAATAAAACCAAGTCTTGGGTATAATATAGATAATAATGAGTATATAGTTAAATTAGATAGTAATAATATGAAAGATGAGGTTATTTCATATGAAAAGGTTATAGAAGGTAATGTTGAGATAACTAAACTATTTAATAATAAAGAAAAAAATACCCTGGATAATGAAGAAGGTATATTATTTGGTATTTATAATATAGACAATAAGCTAGTAAAGCAAGGTGTAACTGATAAAAATGGTAAAATTACTTTTACTCTTCCTTATGGTAAATATATAATAAAGCAGCTATCTACAAAGCCTAATGTCGATATGGTAGATGATATAAACATAGAAATAAATCAAGAAGGTAAGACATTAAAATATAGATTAATTAATAATAAAATAGAAGATGAACTTCCTAGAACTGGTAAAAACATGTATAATACTTTGATTTTAGTAGGAGTGATTTTTGGACTTTTAGTATATGAAAAAAAGTTTAGTTAAAATATTAATACTAATTTTAGTTCTGATCTTTTTAATAAAAATTAGTATATACATGTTAAAGGTGTGTGAAAGTAAAATAGAAGTAGAAAATTATATTAATGATTCATCTTCGTATAGATATTATGATAAGGGACTTATTAACATACCTAGTATAGGGTTAAAAAGCGTAATAAAAAAGGCAAATTATAATTTTTCAAACCTGGATAATAACATTGTTTATTATAAAAATATTAATCCTTCTGGTAGAATTATTTTATTTAGTCATTCTGGATATGGATATGGTACTTTTTTTATTTTTTTAAATTTTT
>CAVAWS010000025.1:0-4780 GCA_963592455.1 Paratractidigestivibacter sp.
AATAAATATAAAGTTATTTCTATTTACAATTTTATAGATGATGCATTAGATGATATAACAAAGGAAATTAAAAAATAAAAAAGTAAAAAGATAGTTAAGGAAAGTAGAATTAATTAGCTACTTTCTTTTCTTTTTGTTTTGTAAATGATATAATTTCATTTAGAATAAGTAAATTGTTATAAGAAAATAGTAGTAAAGGAGTATTTAAAATGCAGTTTAAAAAACTAAAGAAAAAGTCAAAAACATTATTAAAAAAACATTTTTTTAGAAACATAATAATAACTTTTATATCATTACTAATTATAAATGGAGGATATTCTTATGTTACACAAACAACTTCTAAAAACACTAATGATAAAGTTGTAAAAGAAGTTAAAAAAATAAATAAAAATGGAAAATCAAACGCAGATTTAGTAGATGATATAATTAATACTAATAAAAAAGATATTAAAAATAAAAAGGAAGAAGTTCATAATAAAACAAAAGATGTAACGTCTTTAATAGTTAATGAATTAACAAAATCTAAGTCCTTTTTTCTAGGGGTTTTAAATTCTATTAACAAAATTATATTTAAGAAAAATTATAAGATGATATCTGTATTATCATTATTATTAGTTATTTATCTTTTATATGTGGTTTTTATAAAGTACCCAATAACAATTGGAAAGTCTAGGTATTTTATAGAAAAGAACAAGTATGAAGATACTAAAATAGAAAAATTGTTTTTTGTATATAAAATAAAAAAAGTTATGCATTTATCATTTGCACTACTTTTAAAAAACATATATCAAATGTTGTGGAATTTAACTATTATAGGTGGTGTTATTAAACATTATTCGTATTTTTTAGTTCCATATATATTAGCTGAAAATCCTCTTATAAAATCAAAAGATGCCATTAATTTATCTAGAAAGATGATGAATGGATATAAGTTTAAATTATTCTTGTTACAATTATCTTTATTGCCTTGGAAAGTGTTAAGTATTATAACAATAGGATTCTCAGATATATTATATTTTGATTCATATAAAGAGTTTATTTATTCTGCGTTTTATATGGAGTTAAGAAATAAATATAAAGATGATAAGGTGTTATCTCGTGATAAGTTCTTAGACGGAAAATTAGTAGAAGGTGTGTATCCAGAAGAAAAGTTAGAAAAGAGGTTTTCTTCATCAAAGTTATTAAGAGAATTAGAGTATGATAGAAAGTACAACATAATATCATTAATAATGTTATTTTTTACATTTTCTTTTATAGGATGGGTATGGGAAGTTATGCTTCATCTTATAAGTGATGGAGTATTTGTAAATCGTGGAACGATGTTTGGTCCATATCTTCCTATATATGGTACAGGAGGAATATTAATACTTGTGTTACTTAAACCATTTAGAAAGAATCCTTTACTTTTATTTATTTTAGCATTTTTATTATGTGGTGTTGTAGAATATTTTACTGGTTGGTATTTAGAAACATTTAAACATATGAAATGGTGGGATTATAGCGGATATATCTTAAACATAGATGGAAGAGTATGCATTGAAGGTCTTATCATATTTGGACTTGGAGGATGTGCTTTTACCTATCTTTTAGCACCATTAATAGATAACTTATATAAAGGAATAAATCCAAGTGTTAAATTAGTTATATCTACCGTGCTTGTTATAGTTTTTTTAATTGATTTAGTATACTCACATTTTAATCCAAATAATGGAGATGGTATAACTAGCAGTGTTTCATTAAATACAAATAATAAAATACTGTTAAAAAGAGTTTGTTAGTATAAAGTTTAAGAGCAAATATAAAAAAATGTATTTGCTTTTATTTATAGTTATTTTATTAATTTATGTGGTATAATTAACTTGATTGGAAGTGACTAACTATAATAAGTCAAGTCATTTTTTTCAAAAATCTTAAAAGGATTTTTGTTCCACGTCAAAAAGATTTTAAAAATATAAATTTTTAAAACTTTATGTCGCGGTATATAAATATAGATTAGGCACCAACTAATTTATATTTGAATTAAAAGTAATATTTTCGGATTCTAATTTATAAATAATTCTGACAAGTTTTTTAGCAACATGAGTTAAAGCTACTCTATGAGATTTACCTTCAGAACGTTTTTTATAATAGAATTCTGTAAATATAGATTCATGCATGAAAACATAATCTGCAGCATTCATAAGAAAATATCTTAGATGACCAGATCCGTGTTTAACCATGTGTCCAGTGTGAGATTCAGTTCCAGACTCTGATATACTAGGTTCAATACCAGCAAAAGCAACACAAGCATCAGCAGATTTAAATCTAGAAATATCACCAAATTCTGAAATGATTCCAGCACAAGAAATAATACCAATTCCTCTAATGGATAAAATTGGTGGATTAAGTTTTTTGATAATAGATTCAATTTTATTATCAAGTTTGTTAATTTCAACTTCTATTTGTGAATGAAGAATAAGCAAAGATTCTAATTCAGTTTCAAATATATCATTTGAAATACCAATTGAATTTTTAGCAAGTTCTTTAAGCTTGAAGAATTTAGCAGAAGTAAATTTACCACGAGATATTTTTCTTATTGAATCAAAATCTTTCATGTTTTTAATTCTATAAGGAGTTTTATATTTATTTAAAATATACAAACTAGTTTTAGAAAAATCATTATTAAAGAAAGACTTATATTCAGGAAAAATGATATCTAATACATTAGTAATTTGAACTTCATAATATGAACGTTGTTTAACTAACTTTTCTCTCAGTCTAGATAAAGACTTTAATGAATATTTGTGATAAAATTGTTTTGGATGGGGTTTGTAATCCACAGATATAAGATACTTAGTAATGAGCATGGCATCTTTCTTATCTGTTTTAGTTCTTCTAAGAGTTTGAGTTGAAATAAATCTTTTAACAAGAGCAGGATTAAATTCCATAAAAGAATAATTATTCTTTTCAAGGAATAGAATAAGGTTCATTCCATAATGAGCAGTAGCTTCAAATCCTATCCTTATTTCTTGACTATTATTTAAAGATTTTAATAAATCAAGTAATTGAATAAAACCTTCATTGGTGTTTGTGAAAGATAAATTTTCTTCAATTACTTCACCTGTTTCAGTACAAATGAAACAATCATGTTTGTATTTTGAAATATCAATACCAACAAAATACATAAAACACCTCCTAATTAGTATTAATGCACTGTATGTTTTACACAAGACTTCTATTTATGTATTCACGTAAGATATAAAACGTCGAAGCGTTAACTAACTAATTACCAATAAAAATAAAAGCCTGTGGTAGTTGTCACTTCCAACCGGTCAAGCCGTAATAAAATAGATACAAATCCACAGTGCTTAAATATTATAACCCAATCGGTTATATAAAAATATAAAAGAAAGGGATCTAATAGTGATTTATATAAAAAAATCACATAATTAGATTATACGTGATTTATATGAGATCTGGATTTGTTAGTTTAGTAGGAAGACCAAACGTTGGAAAATCAACATTACTTAATTCTTTAGTTGGATATAAATTAGCTATTACGTCTAATAAAGCTGGTACAACTAGAAATAATATACAAGGTATTTATAATGATGATGATTCACAAATAGTATTTGTTGATACGCCTGGTATACATAAGCCATTACATAAACTTGGTCAAAGGTTAAATGAAGATGCTTACTATTCAATAGATGATGTTGATGTTATACTGTTTTTAGTAGATGTTACGACGCCTTTTGGAAAGGGAGACAATTTTGTTTTAAATAAGATTAAAGAAGCTAATAAACCAACTTTTTTGATATTAAATAAGGTTGATAGAATAAATAATGAAAAGCTTATTAAATTGATAATGGATTATAAAGACTTATATGATTTTAAAGAGATAATACCTTTATCTGCATTAAAAGAAAAGAACGTAGATGAATTAATTAAAACGTTAAAAAATTATTTACCTGATGAAATTCAGTATTTTCCTATAGAAGATTTAACAGATAGATCATTAGAGTTTAGAGCAGCAGAACTTGTTAGAGAAAAGGTTTTAAGATTAACAAAAGAGGAAGTTCCACATGCTGTTACTTGTGCTGTAGAAGAGTATATAGATGAAAAAGATAAAGCTATTATACAAGTTGTTATAATAGTTGAAAGAGATTCTTTAAAAAGAATTATAATAGGTAAAAATGGATCTATGCTAAAGGAAATAGGTAGTAAGGCAAGACGTGATATTGAAGATATGATAGGTAAAAAAGTGTATCTTAAATTGTTCGTAAAAACGGTTGATAATTGGAGAAATAAAGAAAAATATTTAAAAGAACTTGGTTTTTATGATATAGATGAATAAAATATAATAATTAATCCCAATATAATACTGGAGATGATTTAATTGGATAAGGAATTATTATGGCGTTTATTTGAATTAACGGGTGATGTTAAGTATTATTTATTATATAAATACGAAGTAGAAAAGAAGTGATTTTAGGTTTGGAAGTAATTAAATTAGAAGGTGTTGTTTTAACAGATAAAGCGTATAAAGAAACTAGTAAGATACTTACTATATTAACCAAGGAAAAAAGGGTTATATCTGTTATATCTAAAGGGTGCAGGAGACTAAAAAGTGAGTTAAGAAGTGTAAGTGAAAGGTTTTGTTATGCTAATTTTAATGTTGTATATAAAGAAAACAAGCTAAGTACACTTGTTTCTGCAGATGTAATAAATCCTTTTAAAAACATAAAAAAAGACATAGAAAAAATATCTTATGTAAATTTTATATCAGATCTTACAAACC
>CAVAWS010000025.1:4790-10868 GCA_963592455.1 Paratractidigestivibacter sp.
GGTTTTTCACCTAGTGTTATAACAAACATACTTGAACTTAAGTATTTGTATTATTTAGGTATTGAACCAAGACTTGATGGGTGCGTTGTTTGTGGTGATAAAAACGTGGTTACATTATCATCATATAAGGGTGGCTTTGTTTGTAAAAAACATATAACAGATGATTACATAGTTTCACTTAAAACAATAAAAATAATTAGGATGCTAAAATACGTTGATATATCAAAAATTAGTAAATTAGATATATCAGATATAGTAAAAAAAGAGATTAATAGTTTTATTGATGAGTATTATGATAGATACTCAGGACTTTATTTAAAAAGCAAAGAGTTTTTAAAAAATATAGAAAAGATATAGCAATAGGTAAAAAATATGTTATAATATATTTGTTATTTAAGTTTGAAATGCGATGACGGGGATGGAATCCTATCAGCAATATAAATAGAGTGATTCTTCTAGAATAAGTAGGGTGGAACCGTGGATATTTATATTCACCCCTATATTTTAGAAGTTTTTTTAATTTAAGGAGGGATAGTTATTTGAATAAAATAGATGATATAAGAGACCTTTGCTGTAGTAATTTTCATAAAATAGTTATAAAAGATGATAAAAAAGGTGCAACAGCAGTTTTTACTCAAGAAAAGTTTTTAGATTATGATGATAAAAAAACTTCGTTATTAAAACTATATGAGTATGAAAAAGAAACATATGATAATGATATAATATCGTTTTTAAAAGCTGTTATACTAGGAAAAAACGTGCAAGGAATAAGAGATGAAAAAAGCGTGTTAAAAATATATTTTGATGACTCATCATCTGTTACACTACATAAAAAAAGTAAATTACTAAAGAATATTACAGATAATATTATGCTTAGTTGTTTATTAAATTTTTGTGAAAAAGAAGTATCATTTGTTAATAGTTTAAAAAATGATGATTTAAAAATTAATGTGTATAAATCAGATAATTATTCGTATTTTTATAACAAAAATAAAAATAGCATTACAATTAATCATGGTAAGGAAAATCCTTTAGTTACTATTGATTTTTTAAGGAATATATTAGATGAACTGGATAGAAAAGTAGGGTATAACTTAGATGAATTTGATTATAAAAATAAAATTATAATTAGCTGCAATAATATGGAAATCTCTATTCATAATTTAAATAATGGTAAAAATGATGATAATAAATATTTAAATGATGTATTACATTTTATTAAAGATTACACTTTGCATCATAATAATAAAATAGATAGATGTGTATTAAAGAAAGGAAGTTTAAAATGAAAGAAAAAGTATTAATGGAAGATATTGTTAATTTATGCAAACAATATGGTTTTGTATATCAGGGAAGTGAAATTTATGGGGGTTTTGCAAACACTTGGGATTTTGGACCTCTTGGTGTAGAACTTATAAATAACGTAAAGCATGCCTGGTGGAAGAGATTCGTTAATGAAGATTTTAGAACATACGGAGTAGACGCTGGAATTCTTATGAATCCTAGAGTATGGGAAGCATCAGGACATGTTGAATCATTTGGTGATCCTAAGATGGATTGTAAAAAATGTAAGCAAAGATTTAGAGCTGACAACTTAATAGAAGAGTATTCTGATGGAAAAGTTGCAGCAGAAGCTATGAGTAATGAAGAACTAGAAAAATACATAGATGATAATCATATTACTTGTCCTAATTGTGGTGGATTTGATTGGACTAAAATTAGAAAGTTTAATCCTATGTTTAAGACATCAAGAGGTACTTTGGAAAATGATGCTGATACTGTTTACCTAAGACCAGAAACTTGTCAAGGAGAGTATGTTAACTTCTTAAATGTACAAAGAACATCACGTGCAAAGATTCCTTTTGCAATAGCACAAATAGGTAAGAGTTTTAGAAATGAAATAACTCCTGGTAACTTCTTATTTAGAACAATTGAATTTGAACAAATGGAGTTACAAAAATTCTGTCATGATAAAGATTCCATGGAATTTTATGAAGATTATAAAAAAAGAGCGATGAATTTTATACTTGATTTAGGTCTAGATAAGGAAAAGTTAAGATATCATGATCATGATAAGTTAGCTCATTATGCTAAAGCTGCTTGTGATATTCAGTATAAGTTTCCAATAGGATGGGAAGAGTTAAATGGTATTCATCATAGAGGTACTTGGGATTTATCAAGACATAGCGAGTTTAGTGGTAAGAAGTTAGAGTATCAAGATCCTGAAACTAATGAAAAATACATTCCAACAGTAATAGAATATTCAATAGGAGTAGGTAGACTTACATTAGCACTTTTATGTGAAGCATATGATGAAGAAAAATTAGAAAATGATACTAGAGTAGTAATGCGTTTTAATCCAGTAATAGCACCATATAAGGTTGCTGTATTACCTTTAGTTAAGAAATATCATAAAGATAAAGCAGAAGAAGTATTTAAAATATTATCTAAAGAATTTACTTGTACTTATGATGATACAGGATCAATTGGTAAAAGATATAGAAGACAAGATGTTATTGGAACTCCATGGTGTATTACTATTGATGATAATACAATTAATGATAATACTGTTACAATAAGAGATAGAGATTCTATGAAACAAATTACATTACCTATTGATGAAGTAGCTAAATACATATCTGATAAGATTAAGTTTTAGAGGATAGTATGTCAAAACAATCTAAAAAAAATAATAAAAAGTCATCTAAGTGTATAAAGTCAGAGATAGATAAATGTTTAGATAATAATGAATATGATATGGCTTTGAAAAAATGTGATGAGTTTATAAGTAATCATCCTAAAAACATATATGGTTATACTAAAAAAATTAATATATTAACTGATGGTTATAATAAGTATTTGTATCCTGAAGAATTTAAAGAAGTAAAAAAGTTACATGAAAGTGAACTTATGCTTGCAACTAAAAATACAATTTCAAATATAAAAAGGGATTTTGATGAATATGAAATTGATATTAGGGAAAAAGAAGAGTTAGAGAAAACCAGAAAAGAACTTACGTTAAATTATTTGCTATTCATGGTATATAAAAATAAAGAGGCATTTATAAATAATATATTAATTAAGATAAAAAATTATAAACCTAACGGTAAAAGAATTCAAAATGTATATGATTTAATAAACGGATTATTTTTAGTTAGTTTATTAATATTTAACCTTTTTAATATTAATTTATTGTTAATCTTAACGATTCCTTTTGGGGTATATGGTTTTATAATTATTTATAACTTTTTTGATACTAATTTAAATAAAGAAAACATTTCAAAAAATGATTATAATGTTTATAGTAATATTATAAAATCTTGTAAAGTAAAAAAAGAAGAGTTAGAAGAAGAAATTAAAAAGGTGAGTGAAACAATTGAATTTAACAAAAATAAAAAGTTAGGTTCAATATCAAGAATGCCTGAAAAATTTAAAGAAAGCTTAGAATATTTATATAATAACGATGAAGAAAAGCTAGCTAATGAAATAAATAACTTATATATATCAGAGAAAAATGATAAGTTTAAGGAAAAATTAGAAGAAAATACTAATGCTAGTTATGATGAAATAATATCAAAAATAGAGGATTTTTCTAAGGAGTATGATAATAAGACTAACTTATTTATAGAAAGTGCGATAAACAAAAAGAAAAACAATAATGCTAAGTTTATTGTTATGAAACAAATAAAAGTTTGGAATATTGTTTTAGCTATTGTACTACTTATTTTAAGTATATTATCTTTTATAGTTCTTATTAATAATTTTTATGATATGAACTTAAAATCCTTTATAGTAGCTGTTATAATTGGTTTAATTAGTATGTTAAGTTATAATATAAACAGAGGAAAAAGTGGCAACATAATAGATACGTTTAATGATAATTTATTATCTACTATATTTAATGCTTCATTAACTTATAACTTAATTTATTCTTCAATAACAAACGATTTAAACTTTGTTTATTGTTTTATTGAAGTACCTATAATATTTATTTTAATATTTATTGGTTTTGTAATGCTAATATCTTTTGTTAAATACATTAATTTATTAAGAAAACTAAGAAAATAGTTTTCTTTTTTTCATATTATAAATTAGGTGATATTATGCGAATGTCCGATATTCAAGATAAGAATATTATTAATTTATCAGATGGTTCTTTTTTAGGAAATATAATAGATGCTGAAATATCTAGTGATGGTAAGGTAGTCAAATTTATAATTTATAACAGGGGTAAATTTATGGGAATTTTAAAAGGAAAAGAAGAAGTATCCATAAATTGGAATCAGATTAAAAAAATAGGTACAGATACTATTTTGGTAGATAAAAACTTATAATTCTATGATATAATTATTAGCATAAGGAGGTGCTAATTCATGAGATCAATTTATGGCAGTGGAAGTATTATTGATGCTTTATCTATTTGGGCTATTGTTGCTTTAATGTTTATAATGCTTTTATTTTATGTATATTATGCAATCGTATTAGCTAAATTATTTAAAAAGGCAGGAAAACCAGCTTGGGCTGCAATAGTTCCAGTATATAATGTTATAGTTTTATTAGATATAATAGGTTATAAGTGGTATTATATATTTGTGTATCTTTTTACATTTGTACCAATGGTAGGATCAATTGTAATTTTATTATTTAAAATTACATTAAGTATGAAATTATCAAAGGCTTATGGTCAAAGTACAGGCTTTGGTGTTGGACTAGTGCTTGTGCCAATAATATTCCTGTCAATATTTGCATTTGATAATAAAATTAATTATGTTGGTCCAACTGTTAATGGAGATATTGACTTTAACGATTTATTTTAAAAATAGCCTTATTTAGGCTTTTTTTAAGGAGGATTATATGAAAGATAAAAGAAATTTACTCAAAATTGCAAGTGTATTAGAAATTATAATGTCTACCATTTTAATAATTTATTATGTCTTGTATGTTAAATCTGCTGATGAGGCTAGTGCTAACATATTTTTGTTGTTACTTAACATATTCTTTTCTATAGTGCTATTTAATGAGTCAAAAAAAGATATAGAAGTTTTAAAGAAAGATAAAAGTAAGGTAATTATTTGCTCTATTTGGTTATTTATAAAATCTATAATACCAGGAGTACTTGGTTTTATGTTTTTATCATCGTTAAAACCTAAGAAAAACATTAAATTAATAGAAGATGAAAAACCAAGTAAAAAAGATGTTTTTAAATCAATATTTTTAATTTTATTTTTTACGATTATGATGTTTTTATTACCTAAGTTTAGTTTCTTTGATAAGATTCCTAATATCTTAGTATACATAATTTTATTTGTTACAATACAGATTTTAAAGTGTTTATTAAAAATATTAAAACGTATTTACCATTTATATTAAAAAGATATGCTATTATGCTTGGTGTAATGGTTTTAGTTGCCATTCCAATAACTTATTTAAATAGCGGTAAAATATCATCAAACCAAGAAATATTAAACACGATGTTTACAAAAATGCCTCTTTTAACTATTTTATTATCATGTATTTATGCACCATTTGTTGAAGAGTCTATATTTAGATTAAATATATCTAAGATAATTAATAATAAAACCATATTTATTTTAGTTAGTGGTATTTTATTTGGTGCACTTCATATGATAGATAAATATACTAATATTTATGACTTGCTATACATATTTGAATATTCAGCACTAGGTATTTGTTTAGCTAAAGCATATAAAGATACTAATAATATATTTGTTTCAATGTCTATGCATTTTATTCAAAATACATTTGCAAGTATTGTTATGGTGTTTTTGTATTTATTGTAGGAGATAATTATGAAAAAGTTTAATTTAGTTGTTATAATTTCTTTTGTTTTGCTAATTATAGATCAATTAGTAAAGAGTATTGTAATTAATACAGGTGTAAATAGGGTTATAATTAAAAACTTTTTATCTTTTATATATACTGAAAATGATGGTGTTGCCTTTAGCTTTTTATCAGGCAATAGGTTTTTAATAATTATTATTACAATTATATTAGTATTAGCATTATTTTACATATTTTATAAAGAATTTTTATTAAAGAATAAAACCATGTATAAAA
>CAVAWS010000025.1:10878-14261 GCA_963592455.1 Paratractidigestivibacter sp.
CATTTTCTTTCTTATTTGGCGGTGTTTTCGGAAACTTTATAGATAGAATAGTAAGAGGCGTTGTAATAGATTTTATATCTCTTAAAATATTTAATTGGAATTTTGCGATATTTAACTTAGCAGATCTATTTATAACAATAGGTGTTATACTTCTCATTATCTTAACTATAAAAGATGATTCTAATAAAAAAAATGAACTCTAGATTGTTAGAGTTCTTTTGTTATGTTATAATTAATTAGATAAGCAGGTGAAATTTATGAATTATAAAATAGAGAATATAGAAGATGTATCTGTTAGATTGGATAAGTACTTAATAGATAAATTAGATATTTCAAGAAGTAAAGTTCAAGAAATGATAGAGCAGGAACTAATATTAGTTAATGATAAGAAAACTAAGAATTCATATAAACTAAGATTGAATGATGAAATATCTATTGTTGGTACTTTAAAATATGAAACAGATATTAAACCAGAAAATATAAAACTTGATATAGTATATGAAGATGATGATTTAATGGTAATTAATAAGCCTTCTGGAATGGTTGTACATCCATCTTTAGGGCATTATACTAATACACTTGTTAATGCACTTTTATATCATACGAAAAACTTAAGTGGCAATAATGGAGAAGAAAGGCCAGGTATTGTACACAGAATAGATAAAGATACATCTGGATTAATAGTAGTTGCTAAAAATGATAGAGCACATCAAATATTAGCAGAGCAATTAAAAGATAAAACATTATCTAGAATTTATTTAGCATTAGTATATGGCAGAATAAATCATGATACTGGTACAATAGATGCACCAATAGGAAGAGATTTAAATAATAGAAAAAAGATGGGAGTTACGGATGTAAATTCGAAAGATGCAATAACTCATTTTAGAGTACTTGAGAGATATAAAGATGCATCACTTTTAGAATTAAAATTAGAAACAGGAAGAACACATCAAATAAGAGTTCACATGGCTTATATAAATCATCCTATTGTAAATGATCCAGTGTATTCTAAAAGAAAGATAATTAGCGGGTTTGGACAAATGCTTCATGCAAAGGAAATAGGTTTTATTCATCCTACAACTAAAGAGTATATGCATTTTACTTGTGATGCACCTAAGGAATTTTATGAGATTTTAGATAAATTTAAAAAAGAATAGGAGATATAATATGAATTCTGAAAAAAGAGATTTATTAGTTATGAAATTGATTCATTATTTTTCTGTAGAAAAAAAGTATAATCCGGTAATAGTACATGGTATTCAAAATGAAATATGGCTAGAAAATATGGATGAAGATATTAAGATAGTTAGAATAGTATTAAATTATATACATAATAATGAACAATTAGAATTTGATAATTTTAAAGTTGGTAGGTTATCTTCTCAAATAAAGAAAAAGACGTTTACATTTAAATTAAAAACTTTATCTTTTTACCTTGATATAAATGATGATGTAACTTTTCCTACAATAAAAAATAGATACATGGTAAAGGTAAAATCAGAAAGAGGTTTAAAGTCTAATAAGTTAGTTAAAGAGTTATTTCCTGATTTACCAGAAAAACTTATTTTTGATGAAAAAGGTGCTATGTTGTATGAGAAAATAAATAATGATATATTAAGATCTAACTTAGAAGAAAATGAAAAAATTAGCGAGTTATTCAGTGAGAAAAAGCCTATTACAACATATGTATTAATGTTTATTATGTGCTTAGTATTTATGCTTATGTATGTTTTTGGTAATGGTTCAACTTCTACTTCTACGTTGTTTCGTTTTGGAGCGCTTGTAAAACCAGCTTTAAGTCCAATAAGAACTGTAACTAGTATATTTTTACACATAGGTTTTATTCATTTATTTATGAATATGTGGGCATTTAACATACTAGGAAAACAAAATGAAAACTTTTACGGCCATTTAAAAATGTTTATAATATTTTTATATAGTGGAGTAGTAGGAAATTTATTATCTTTAATATTCATGGGTAATAATAGTATTTCAGCTGGTGCATCAGGTGCTATATTTGGACTTATGGGTTCTCTTTTATATTTTGCAATTAACCAAAGAACATATATGACAGAGGCCTTAAAAAAAGATATAATTCCAGTAATAATAATCAATATAATATTTAGTTTTATGATTCCATCTATTAATCTTTATGCACATATAGGAGGGTTACTTGGGGGTATGTTAGTAGCAAGTGCAGTAGGTATTAAATATAAATCTTCAAAATTTGAAAGGTTAAATGGTATATTTGCATCTATTATATTAGTTGGAGCATTATTTTATATCGTTTATTTTAGGTAAGATATGTTTTATTTAAATTTAGTTTTAATAATAGGAATTATACTAATTATTTTAACTTACTTAATATTAAGTTTAATTCCAGATAAAAATTATCCTAAGTGTAAAAATAATAATCATGATTTTTGTGTATTAGTGCCTGCAAGAGATGAATCAAACGTTATAGAAGAATTACTTTTAAGCATTAAAAATCAATCATATAATATAAATTTAAATGACGTATATGTAATTGTAGAAGATGAAAAAGACAAAACCGTTGAAATATGTAAACAATATAATGCAAGTGTAATTGTAAGAAAAAAACTTAATTTGAGAACAAAAGGATATGCTCTTGATGAAGCTTTAAAAATAATACTTAAGAAGAAAAAGTATGATGCTTATTTCATATTTGATGCAGATAACGTTCTTGATAAAGATTATTTTAAAAACATGATTTCAGTTTATGATAAGGGTTATGATGTAGCAACCGGTTATAGAAACACTAAAAACGGGGATAGTAGTGTTGTTGCAGCAGCCTCTTCGCTAACTTTTTCCCTTGTTAATACACTGTTTAATAAGTCTAAATGCAATAAGCATAAAAACATTACATTATCTGGTACAGGATTTTATATTAAGGGTGATATTATAAATAAATTTAAGGGTTTTCCATTTAATAGTTTAACCGAGGATTATGAATTTACATTGTATAGTATTTTAAATGGATATACTACATATTATAATGAAAAGTCAATTTTTTTTGATGAACAACCGGTTAAGTATAAAGATACAATAAATCAAAGAATTAGATGGATAAAGGGATATTTTAACGTTAGAAAACTATATAATAAAAAATTAAAAAAATCATTAAATAGAAAAGATAAAAATTATTTTTCAAAAATAAGTGAAATAGTTGGTATTTATCCAATTATACTTTTACTTTTATACTTAGTTATATATGTATTACTTAGTTTATTGATTTATAAAAAGTACATTATTATTCCGATTTTGATAGCATTAACTTACTTTATACTGTTTTTAATAACATTATTTTTGGTTATAAAAGAAAGAAATAAAATAAAACTAAGTTTAAAAAATAAAATATT
>CAVAWS010000025.1:14271-15010 GCA_963592455.1 Paratractidigestivibacter sp.
ATATTTATGTTTACATATGTTTTTTGTGCAATTAAAGCTTTTACTAAAAAGGAAGTAGTTTGGACAAAGGTAAAACATGGAAAGTAAAATAAAACTCCTTAATAAGAATTAAGGAGTTTTGTTTATTTTAAAATTAATTTTCCTCTAATATTTTTTCAGTGTTTTTAAAATTTAGTTTAGCATATTTATTTAATATATCTTTTCCATGCTTTTTAACTATTTCCTTACCAATTTTATCTACTGTTGCTCCTGCACCTTTAGGAATGATAATACCTAATTTTTTAGATATCTTGTCCATTTCTTTAATAAACACATATCTACTTATTAAAGAGCCACAAGCAACTGATAAACATTTATCTTCAGCTTTAGTTGTAAAAGTTATTTTTCTATACACGTTACTAGCATTTTTTAAATATGCAAAATAATTTCTAGGGTAACAGAATTGATCTATTACAACTTTATCATAAATAAAATTATCTTTTTTCATCAGATTAAGTATTGCCTTATTATGAAGAATTGCTTTTACCTTATTCATGTTATAATCATTTTTATTATATTCTTCATTATTATATATTAGCGTCTCATATGGTATTTTTTTAATTATTTCTGGAACTATTTTTAATATTTTGTCATCAGTTAATTTTTTAGAATCCTTAACACCTAATTCTTCCAAAAACTCTCTGTTTTCCTGATTTACGTAGCTGGCAGTTACAATAACTGGTCCAAAATAATCACCTGT
>CAVAWS010000025.1:15020-20705 GCA_963592455.1 Paratractidigestivibacter sp.
CACCTGTACCAACTTCGTCGGATCCAATAGAATTTATATAATAGAATTGTTTTCTTTCTTCATACAATTCTTTTTCATCTTTCTTTTTAACTTCTTTTTTCTTACCTTCTATAGGTGCTTTTCCATCATTTAAAAACATTTCCTTTTCTTTCCACATATTTGCATCTATATCAGCACTAACACCTTGAAACACAACTTTATTTGATTGATAAAGTGTAATTACTGTACCATCTTCATCAGCTTGAAATAAAGCATAATCTGGTGTTTTGCTTCTTTTTTTATCTTCATAATACTTAATCATCTCTTCTTTTGTATTATCACTTATCTTATAAGAAACAACCATTTATATCACGTCCTTTTACTTATTCTATCATAAATAAAATATATTTTAAATAAACTATACACTTTTATGTAAATAAAAAATTAAGATATGTATTTTTTTTAATAAATACTGTATAATAGACTTATAAGAATAGGAGTGTATTTATGAATTATGTTGATATAATAGTTATAGTAATTATGGTATTAGGTTTATTTGTTGGATGGACAAAAGGTTTATTTAAAACTGCTACAGATATTTTAATCCTTTTTATTTCAATGATACTAGCATCTATATTTAAAGGTAAGTTAACTAATATTTTTGTTAAAATAGTTCCATTTCCAGAACTTAGCAAAAACATTTTTTCTGTTAATATAATCATGTATGAACTTTTAATGTATTTTACTATTTTAATATTCATTTTGTTAATTTACCAAATATTAATGTCTAGAACAGGATTAGAAGATAAAATGGTATCTTCAAGTATATCATCAAATATTATAGTAAAATCAGTAGGTTCTATATTGGGTGTACCTCTTACAATACTTTTCTTATATAATGTTTGTTTGGTTATAAATTTTCCATTAATTAATGTAAAAGAAATTCACAATTCAGTCGTTATAAGTAAGATACTTTCAAATACAATGACTATATCTAATAATAATTATAAATTGTATATGATAGAAGAAGATGCTAATGAAATTTTATATGATAAATCTTACAAAAATTATTCAACTAAAGCGAAAGATTCAGCTATTTTATATCAAATGGCAAGAAACGACTATAAATCTTATGACTTGCTAGAAGAATTAAAGTCTGATAAAAAGCTAACAACAGATCCATACTATTATAAAAAGTATTTAAAGAAACAAGCAGAAAAGAAAAAGAAAACTGAGCAGGAAAATAAAGAAAATAGTAAGGAGGAAAATAATGATCAAAATAGTGGACAATAATTTAGATATTAAAAAAGATAAAGTATTAGTTGACTTTTCAGCTAGTTGGTGTGGTCCTTGTAAAATGTTATCGTTAGTATTAGATAAAGTAGAAGAAGAAAAATTAATTGACATATATAAAATTGACATAGATGAAAATGATAAGTTAGCTGATGAATACAAAATATACTCAGTGCCAACATTAATTATATTTAAAAATAAAAAAGAGGTAAAAAGAACTAGTGGTTATATGTCTTTTGATGAATTAAAGGAGTGGTTAGAAGATGAAAAATAAAGGCTTTACATTAATTGAAATGCTAGCTGTTATAGCACTTCTTGCAATAATAGGTACTATAACTGCAGTATCTGTAAAAAATATAAAGAAAAATCAAGATGAGGAAAATAAGTTAAATATAATTAGTGCAATTTTAACTGGTGCTAGAAATTATATTACTGAAAAATCTATTTCTATAAGTGATAATGATATTACTATATCAGAACTTAAAAGTAATGGTTATGTTGATTTTGATTATGATAAAGAAGATAAAAATTATAAAGATTTTAATGATACTAGCACTGTACAAGCAAAAGTATGTAATAATAAATTAAAATTTGAAATTATATATGAATATAAAGGCAATAAAATATCTGATTGTGGTTGTGCCGAGCAAACTGAAAAAGCTAATTCTTATAAATTATGTGAAGCAGGAACGGATGGAAAAGCAGGCTGGGATACTAATGGAATTTATTATAATACAAATGGCATAGCAGCTGATACAAATAAAAATATTAATTAATAAACAAAAATAGACAAGGTCATCTCTTGATTGATTGTCTATTTTTTTATTATAAAATTATCTATTTTAACAGGGTAATTATCTTCATCATATTCAAATTCATATATTACATTTTTATCAAATTCTTTATATTTTATATTATAGTCTTTTAATATATAGTTTATGTTGTTTACATTTGAATAATCAAATTCAATTCTTTTTAAGTATGTTTTTTTCATTTCTATTATGTCATCATCATTAATTGCAGAGCTGACGGATGAAGAGTAGGCTCTAATAAGACCACCTGCACCTAGTTTAATACCTCCAAAGTATCTTATTACAACAGCTAGACAATGATTTAATTGTTTATTTTCTAATACGTTTAATATTGGCATTCCAGCTGTTGATTTAGGTTCTTTATCATCATTAAATCTTTTAACGTTATCAATTATGTATGCATAACAGCAGTGTGTCGCGTCTTTATATTCTTTTTTTAATTCATCTATTTTTTTATTAGCATCATAAATGCTATCTACTTTAACTACGTAGGTTATAAATCTAGATTTGTTAATTATTATTTCGTTTTTATTATTATTTTTAATAGTAAACATACTAATCACCAAAAATATTATAAATGATTATTTCTTTTTTATCAAATATATTATATAATTATACTAATAAGAGATATGGTGATAAGTATGATAAATATAAAAACTGATTCTAGAAAAGTTAAACCTGGTGATATTTTTGTAGCACTTCGTGGAATAGTTGGTGATGGACATGATTTTATACCAATGGCTATTAAAAATGGTGCATCAAAGATAATTGCAGAAGAAGGAGAATATAGTGTAGATTATGAAATAGTTAAGGATACAAGAGAGTATTTGAATAACTATTTAAAAGGTAACTATAATAAATATTTAAATGAGATGCATATAATAGGCCTTACTGGTACTAATGGTAAGACAACTACTGCCTATCTTCTTTATGATGCAATTAATAAACTTGGTAAAAAGTGTTGTTATATTGGTACAATAGGGTATTTTAAAGATGAAAAAATAAGTGATTTACCAAATACAACACCTGAAGTAACAGAAATCTATGATATGTTAATTAGTGCCTATGATGATGGATTTAGGTATGCTGTTATAGAAGCATCAAGTGAAGGATTATTGCATAGAAGATTAGAAAATGTACCTTTTGAGTATGCTGTATTTACTAATTTAACTCAGGATCATTTAAATATACATGGCACAATGGAAAATTATGCTAAGTGTAAGCAGAAATTATTTAATAGTATAAGACCAGGTGGTAAGGCTATTGTTAATTATGATGATAAAAATAAAGATTTATTTTTGTTAGACTACAATATTAATATTACGTATGGATTTACTGGTGGAGATTACAAGGTAAATGATTATCAGATGAATATTTTAGGTAGTAGTTTTACTCTTATAAATGATGGAGTAAAACAAGATATTAAAGTACCTTTAATTGGTAAATATAATATTTACAATGCTTTATGTTGCATTATTGTTTTATACGAACTTTCATTTACATATTCAAGTATAGCTGATGTTATGAAAAATATTTCTTCTCCAGCTGGTAGAATGGATATGGTCGAGTATAAAAATAATAGAATAATAATAGATTATGCACATACAGCAGATGCAATACTAAATGTAATTAGTACTGTTAAAGAAGTATGTGATGGACATATTTATACAGTGTTTGGATGTACTGGTGATAGAGATAGAACTAAAAGACCTATTATGACTAAGCTTGTAACTGATTTATGTGATAAAGCAATTATCACATGTGATGATGTTCATAATGAAGATCCAAATCAAATAGTTGATGATATGTTAGAAGGACTTAAAAACACAAATTATGAAATAGAATTAGATAGAAAAAAAGCAATAATAAAGGGTATTAAAATGCTTGATACTAATGATTGTCTTTTAGTGTTAGGAAAAGGTCATGAAGAAGTTATGATAGTAAAAGATAATAAGAAAATACCTTTTAATGATAAAAAGACTGTATTAGCATATTTAGAGTCTAAGAAGATGGTTAGAATAGAGAAGATAGATGATTGATGCTATCTTTTTTGGCATAAATAATTAGTTTTTTGAAGGGAGAAAGTTATGAAAAAATACAAAAGAATACTAATTAAATTAAGTGGTGAAGCACTTGCAGGAACTAAAAAAACAGGAGTTTGTTATGACACTGTTTTAGATATTTGTAAAAAAATAAAAAAAGTTCATGATAAAGACGTTCAAATAGGAATTGTAGTGGGTGGAGGAAATTTTTGGAGAGGAAGACAAAATGAGGAGTTTGATAGAGCTACTGCTGATTATATAGGAATGCTTGCAACTTGTATGAATGCACTAACCATTAATGATGCATTTAGACAACTAGGGGTTGAATCAAGAGTACAAACTGCAATTGAAATGAGACAAGTTGCAGAGTTTTATATAAAGGGAAGGGCACATAAGCACTTAGATAAAAATAGAATAGTTATATTTGGTTGTGGAACGGGTTCTCCATTTTTCTCAACTGATACTGCAGCAGCTTTAAAGGCAGCTGAAATACACGCTGATTTGCTTATAAAAGCTACTAACGTAGATGGTGTTTATACAAGTGATCCAAAGCTTGATAAAGATGCTAAAAAATATGATTCATTAACTTATTTAGATGTTTTAAATAAAAAGTTAAAGGTAATGGATTCTACATCCACAACTCTTTGCATGGATAATAATATACCAATAGCAGTTGTTAATATTAATAATGATAATGATTTAGTAAATTTAATAGAAGGTAAGAAAATAGGTACGATAATTAAAAATGAAGAGTAAAAATAGGGGATTTTGTATATGACAAAAGATGAATTATTATTAAAAGAATATAAAGATGGTAATGAAAAAGCACTTGAAATGCTGATAAAAAATAATTTATACATTGTAAGAAATGTTTTAAGCAGAAAAAAGTATAATGAACAGGATGAAGAAGATTTAGTACAAGAGGGTATGATTTTGTTAGCTAAATATATAAAAAAATATTCATTTGATAGTAAATCACATGATTCTTTAAAACATTATTTATTAAATACAATTAATATGAGATATGATGCTGTAATAAAAAAATATGACAAAGAAAGAATTGAAAAATTAGAAACTTTAAATATGAATATTGAGTTTCAGTTTTGTGATTTTATAGTTGAAATAGAAAATAAAGAATTGATAAATGAATTGAAAGATTTCATTGTAAAAACTGATTATTTTACATTCTTACAAAAAAAATACTCTAATATCAAAAGGTTTTATAAATGAACTTGTTTTAAGCGATACTAATCTTGCTAACGCTTTTAAAGTTTCCAGTAATAATTTTTATATAAAAAACATGGATGCATTATCTAAATTAAGAAAAGTTTATTCTTTAAAACTTTATGAAGATAAAGATACATATAAAAGAAGAAATGATTTGTTTTCTTTTATGGGAACTAGTAAAGAAATTGTTTTATATGAAATGAAGTGTTTAAATAAAAAGGAAATAAAATTAATTAAAATGGTTTGGGGTGATGATTTTACATCTCTAAAAAAACTAAGTAATATTAATTTTTCTAAAGATGATTTAATAATATATTATAATGCAATAGGAA
>CAVAWS010000026.1:0-2750 GCA_963592455.1 Paratractidigestivibacter sp.
GGTTATAAGTGCTATAGTATAGAAGGGGGAATTGATAGTATAAAGAAACAATAAAGTTTCTTTTTTAAATGATAAAATAAAATGAAGCTTGAATTAGTGTAAAACTTATCATTTCATTTTAAATTTATGATATACTTATATATAGAATAAGGAGGTAATAAGATGGAATATATTATAATAGGATTACTTATATTAATTATTATATTAATAATATTTTCAATATCTAAAAATATTAATGAAAGTAACATAACTGAAAGACTAGGTAAATTAGAAACTAATATGATCAAAGAATTAGGGGAATTTAAATCAGGAGTTAGTACTAATTTAAATAATGATTTTGAAAAGCTTAATGATAGAATAGAACATAAATTAAACATGATAAATGATCATGTAAATGAAAGGTTAGATGTTAACTTTGAAAAAACAAATAAGACTTTTACGTCTGTGTTAGAAAGATTGTCTAAAATAGATGAGGCACAAAAAAAGATAGATACTTTATCAACTGATATAGTATCACTTCAATCTATATTAACAGATAAAAAATCACGTGGTATATTTGGTGAAGTTAATTTAAAACATATATTAGTTAGTGTTTTTGGAGAAAATAATGATAATGTATATAAAATGCAATATATTTTTAACAATGGCTATATAGCAGATTGTGTTTTATTTGCACCAGAACCACTTGGTACAATAGCAATTGATTCTAAGTTTCCACTTGATAACTATAGATTAATGATAGACAAAAAAGCAGGTTTAATAGAAAGACAAAACGCTGAGAAAAACTTTAAATCAGATGTAAAAAAACACATTGATGCAATTGCTAATAAATATATAATAAAAGGGGTAACAAGCAATCAGGCAATTATGTTTTTACCTGCAGAAGCAATATTTGCAGAGCTTAATGCATATCATTCTGACATAATAGAATATGCTTATAAAAAGAGAGTTTGGATAACATCTCCAACAACTTTAATGAGTACATTAACTACTATTGAGCTTGTAATAAAAAACATTGAAAAAGATAAATATACAAATATTATTCATGAAGAGTTAAACAAACTATCAGTCGATTTTAAACGTTACAAAGAAAGATGGGATAAATTATCTAGAAGTATAGATGCTGTAAGTCGTGATGCAAACGATATACATATTACAACGGATAAAATATCAAAAAGATTCGACGCAATAAATAATGTTGATACATCAGTATTAATAGATAGTAAAAATCTTGACAATTAATATATAAAGTGATATCATTAATCTTACTCGCCTAAAAAAGCGAAAAAAAGAAAGGATGATATTATGAATAACATAAAAAAAGTTGGTAATTCATCAGAGTTAAATTTTTTAACAGATGTTAATGATTTAAGTCGCAAAAACAAATTGGTTGAAAGATTAATATACGGTAATTTAAATGTATTAACCATAGTAGCAGCAGTAAACACTAGTGAACCAAGTACACTAAAAGATATATATGAAGATAGAGAAGCAATGGAATTATCAGAATTTTCAAAAGACTTTGATATCGAAGAACAAATGACATATAATCTAGATGGAAAACATTATGCAACTTTAACATTTAAAAAGAAAAACAATAAAAAATAAGTTTTGACCAAAACTTATTTTTTTATATAATTTTAAAGTTCTTTTATTGATAATTCAATTATTTTATCCATGTTATCATCATTAGCAGCTATATTCTTGTGAATCATTCCACATTTTTCACATTTATATATTATTTTATATGTATCCTTAAATTTTTCAATATCTATAGGAACGAGCATTCCCATGCATGTATTTAATCTGTCTCCAGGATTAATATCAATGTGTTTAGAGTATAGGCAATAAGGACAATGATCCCTTGCCGAGTAATTTAATTTAGTAACATTTCGTTTACAGTTTTCACAAACAAAGTTTTCGTCTTTCATAGTAAATTTTTTCAAAATAGATCACCTGTAATAAATTATAGCAAATATTTAAAATATTGTCTAAATATGTTATAATTATTAAAGAAATTAGGTGAAGTAGATGATTGTAAAAAAAATTAACAGACCAGATGTAAAACAATTAATAGAAGAACAAACATTTAATAATAAGATATACAGAATCTGTGATAGTTATGCCCCTAAGTTAGGATTTATTAATACTAACATTAATATAACAAGAAAAGAAGTTGAAGCAGATTTTGAATATAATTTAGAAAAAGGTTTAAGTTATGAAAATGGAGAGATTAAATCATATTTTATAAAACTTTATAAAAATGGTTCTTCATTTGAAAGTGCTTTTACTAGTGATCAATTAAAATATTATGATGAGATAATAAATGAGTTTGAAACTTTAATATCATCTGGTATGTCTTCTTTTACAGATGAATCATTAAGTGTATATAATAAATTTAAATGTGAAACTGTTAAGGTAAATGGTGTTAGTCGTGCAATATAAAGTAACTATAGATAATTTTGATGGTCCGTTAGATTTATTATTACACCTAATTAAAGAACAAGATATTGATATATATGATATTAAAATAGAGGAAATAACTAAACAATATTTAGATTATATAAAAGAGATGAAAGATCTTAATTTATCAATTGCTAGTGAGTATTTAGTTATGGCTTCTGAGTTAATAGAAATGAAATCAAAAATGCTTTTACCTAAGAGGGAAAAACAAGAAGATGATGAATATGAAGAAGATCCAAGAGAAGTTCTTATAAAAAGACTTTTAGCTTATAAAAAATATAAAGAGG
>CAVAWS010000027.1:0-9267 GCA_963592455.1 Paratractidigestivibacter sp.
TAAATATAATAGAAGGAATATTACTTTTAGTGCTTGCTATATTATTTATTAAAAGCATGAGAAAATCAAAGTAGAAGATATTTCCTCATGCTTTTTTATTGACATTTATTTTTTTTAATTATAAACTATATTTACTTAATTAGGAGTGATAAAACATGAGAAAAAGTAAAAGAATAATTTCATTTATTATGAGTGCAGTTATGGCAGGAAGTTTTTATGGTTGTAGTAAAAGTGTTGATACATATGATGAAGAAAGTACGAAAGAAAGTGTAACAACTACTTTAAATAAAAATGAAGAAACTACAAAGGAAAAAGAAAAGTGTTTAATTGTTTATGAAGAAAAAACAACACTTGAAAGTGAAAAAGAGTTTTATGATAAAGATGAAAATATTTATACAAAACAAGATGTTACATTAACAGAAGAACCATCTTTAGATAGTAAAGTAGTTAAAAAAGTCGATAAGTATACTAAGTTAGATTTAATAAAAACAAATGATTCATGGGATTATGTTTCACTTGATGGAGTTAAAGGATATGTAAAAAGTAAGTTTACTGATGTTCTTGGTAATGATTATGTAGAAGTTGACTTATCAAAACAATTATTATACTTATTTGTTGCAAATGAACTTGTGGATACAATTGATATAACTTCTGGAAAGAAAGATAAATGGGATACTAGAGAAGGGTGTAATCCAATATATTCAAAGGAAAGAAATAGACATTTAAAAGGAGATGGATATGACTGTAAGGTTGATTACTGGATTCCTTTTGATGGAGGTATTGGACTTCATGATGCATCATGGAGAGATGATAGATCATTTGGTGGTGATACCTACATAGATAATGGTAGTCATGGATGTGTTAGTATGAGAGATGAAGATGCTAAAATGGTTTATGATAATACACATGTTGGAGAAAAAGTTTTAGTACATCATTAAAAATAGTTCTTTTTTATGACTTTTAAAAATATATTATATTAGTAAAATTGAGTAAAGTAAGTATCAATTGAGTATAAAAGTATGTAAAAATGTAAAAATATATAGTATAATTATATTCTGTTAAGAGGTGATATAATGTTTGTATTAACAAAATCTACATTAGCTTTAATGATAAGTTTTATAATCTCTGTTATAATGGGTTATTTTATGATACCTATATTAAAGAAATTAAATATTGGGCAGAGAATTAGTGTGTTTGTTGGTTCTTCACATAAAAATAAGAATGGAATACCAACTATGGGTGGATTAATATTTATTATTCCGACTATTATTACTATTTTGATAATGTATTTTACGAATAAAATAAATATTAATAGTAATTTACTTATTATATTATTTGTATTTATAGCATACGCGTTTTTAGGATTTTTAGACGATTTTATGAAGATAAAGAAAAAACAAAATGAGGGTTTAACTGATGTTCAAAAGTTACTTGGTCAGGTTATAATAGCAGTTGTATTCTTCTTTATTTATATGAAAAGTGGATCAGAACCTCTTTTATGGTTCCATGCTTTTAATCTTAAGATAAACGTTGGATGGATTTATGGATTCTTCATTTTATTCGTACTTGTTGCATCATCTAACGCAGTTAATATAACAGATGGATTAGATGGGTTAGCTGGTGGCCTTTCATTTATAGCAACGCTTGTTTTGGGCGTTATAGCATGGTCTACTAACTGGTTATTAGGATATCAAGATATAGCAATATTTTGTTTTATTTTAGCAGGTGCTATACTAGGTTTCTTAGTTTATAACGTTTATCCTGCTAGAGTATTCATGGGAGATACAGGTTCTCTTGCAATAGGTGGTGCATTAGGTTCTATTGCTATACTAACAAGACATGAATTAACTTTTGCGGTTATTATGGGTGTGTTTGTTATTGAAACGTTATCCGTTATTATACAGGTATTTTCTGTTTTAGTATTTAAAAGAAAAGTATTTTTAATGACGCCACTTCATCATAACTTTGAAAAATTAGGTTGGAAAGAACAAGACATAGTTAAAGTATTTTGGATAGCAGGTTTAATTTTAGGAGCTCTTGCAATTGTTTATGGAGCTTGGATTTAGTAAGTAAGCTATTACTTAAATTAAGTAGTAGCTTTTTTTTAAGAGAGGTAAAAAGTATGAAGAAAATTATATATAACGAAGATGAATTAAAGGATAGTGAAATAGATAAAATAGTAACAAGGGTAAAAGCGTTAATAATTAATGATAGTAATGATATCTTGCTTGGTTATTCAAATAACACATATCAATTTCCAGGAGGGCACTTAAATAAAAATGAAGATGAAGTGTGTGGTTTAATAAGAGAGGTTAAAGAAGAAACTGGTATGGACATATCTGATATAGAAAAAAAGTTATTTTTAAAGATGGAAGTTTATTCTAAGAATTATAATTATACAAAACTAAATAGAAAAGATGTAATATATTATTATATTGTTAATACTAATAAACATGTTAAATTAAATGAAACTAATTATACTAAACTTGAAATTAGTGGTAATTTTAAACTTAAAAGAGTTAAATTAGATGATGCAATATATGTTATAACTAAAAATTATATAGATTATCCTAACGCTAAACAAATAGCTTTAGAAATGACAGAGGTTTTAGATATTTATAAGAAAAGCATGAAAAAAGTAAGTAGGTAGTACATGATAAAAGAATTAAAAGATTATTTAAATAATGATCACACGTTTAGTCTTAAAAAGATGATAGAAATAATATTTTTGATAGTTGTTATAGCAGGATTTTTTGGATGGCTTTATGAATTTATATTTTATTATTTTAACGGCGGTATGCAAAAGTTTTACTGGCGTGGTGGAAACTTCTTACCATGGATAAATGTATATGCAACAGGGTCTGTAATTATATTTTTATTAACGTATAAAATAAGAAAGAAACCAGTGCTTGTATTTTTGTTAAGCGGTATATCAACAGGTATATTAGAATACTTTTCAGGATATATGATGCTTAATATAATGCATAAAAAATGCTGGGATTATAATACTGAGATTTTAAACTTTGGTAACATAGATGGCTTTATTTGCTTAAGATCTGTTTTAGTTTTCTCATTTAGCGCACTTTTACTTATGTACGTTGTTGTTCCACTAATTTTTAAGTTGGCTAAAAAATTAAATGATAGAACGTTTGCTATAATAGCGGTTACTTTATTTTCAATTATAATGTTTGATGAGTTTTATAACTTACTTATTTCAAGAATATTTTCCCTTCCAAGAGCATATGATGTATATAAGAAAATAGGATTTAATTATGTTCATTTTAAATAGAGCAAATATATATTTGTTCTTTTTTATTTTTTCCATGAATAAGTTTAATTGAATAGGATTTGATAATATTGAAAAAATTTGATATTAAACTTTTTGTTTCAATTATAATTACTTGTATTTATGGATGCGTTATGATATATTCTTCATCTTGTATTTGGGCAGAGTATAAGTTTGGAAATAAATATCATTATTTTATTATGCAGTTAATCTTCCTTATAGTTGGCATTATTTTAATGGTATTAGTAAGTAAAGTAGACTATAAAGTATATTTAAAAAAGTCTAATACAATATTATTCGTATGTATAATTTTACTTATTTTAGTTTTAATACCAGGTATTGGAAAAGTAAGAAACGGGTCTAGAAGCTGGTTTGGTATTGGAGGATTAGGTATTCAGCCAAGTGAGTTTATGAAACTTGCGTTAATAATATTTACTAGTAAATATATACATAATAATCCTAAGTGTATGAATTCTGTTAAAAAAGGAGCGTTTCCAATACTTTTAGTTACCATGATATCTTTTTTACTTATAATGCTTCAGCCTGATTTTGGAACTGGTACAATTTTAGTTATTACAATTATTTCAATGCTCTTTATATCAGGTATTGAAACGTCGTTTTTTATTAAATCTATGTTTGTTCTTATTTCTCTTGCTTCTGTTTTAATTTTAGCAGCACCATACAGACTAAAAAGGGTAGTATCATTTCTAAATCCATGGAGTGATCCTTTGGGGACAGGATTTCAAGCTATTCAGTCTTTGTATGCAATAGGACCAGGTGGATTATTTGGACTTGGATTTGGTAACTCTATTCAAAAACATTTTTATCTTCCAGAGCCACAAACAGATTTTATATTTTCGGTAATATCAGAAGAGCTTGGAATACTTGGTATTATTTCAGTTGCAGTGTTATTTTTATTCATAATAATAAGATGTGTTAAAATATCTGCAAAAGCACCAGATATGTTTTCTAAATTCATGTCATTTGGAATATTATTTCAATTATCTTTTCAAACTCTTCTTAATTTATCAGTTGTAGTAGGTCTTATTCCTGTAACTGGTGTTACACTTCCTTTCTTTTCTTATGGAGGATCATCGCTATTAATTACCATGATAAGTATGGGAATAATATTAAATATATCAAGGCATGAGAAATAGTGTAATATTATTAAAAAACAAGTAATTGTAAATTGCAAGAATACTGTAACTTCTAAAAGTAATGTTACTAGAACTAAAGTAGCAAATGTAAGTTCTTCTACTACTAAAAGTAAAGTACAGGTAAATGATGAACTAAGAAATAAAATAAGGTCAAAATACGGGGTTTTAGTAAGCTACAAAGATGAGATAGATAACAACTATTCAAGTAGTTATGCAAAGCCTTCTAAGTTATATGATGATAATGAGATATATGATCATTTAGTTAAAATAGATGGTGCATTAAGTAGATATCCAAGTACGTTTTTTCCTGAGATAAAAAGAAAATGGAAACAAGTTACAATAGACTTAGTAAAAAACATAAATAATAGTGCAGCAGGATTAATAGATAATAGAAATTCAAATACGGTTGTAATACTTATTAATACTGGTGACTTATTATTTGAAAGTACTCTTCATCATGAGATGATGCATTACATAGATTGTTATTTAGCTAACAAAGTTGGAACATCTGTCTTAGAAAGTAGTATAATGAATTATAATCCAAGTGGATTTGCATACGGAAATCAAAATAATGATTACGTATATTGTTATACTAATCCTTATTACTTTTTATCTCGTTATGCAAAGTCAAATTACAAAGAAGATAGAGCGGTAATATTTGAGGATTTGATGACTAGAACTTGGAAAAGAGAATACCATGTAAAGGGAAATCCAATAAATGAAAAAGCAAAGGTAATTAGTAAACAAATGAGCATGTACTTAGATTCTGTATCAGATGGTGTAACAGAATCCTGGGAAAAATTTATAGAGTGGTAATATAAATATAAAAAAATAAATAAAATTTTTGAAAAAGTGTTGACAAAAATAAAGGGTATGATATAATAAAAACATCCTAAAGGTAATTAATAATAAGTATTTAATAAAATTTAAGAAATTAAATTTATAATTAAATGATTACTTGTTATTGATTTATATCATTGCTTGTTTAGAATGGTATATGAAAATGGTCGCAGGAGATCAATCTTATTTAACTTTGGGAGTTACAATTGTAAGTGAGAAAGAATACTCATTGGAATAAGATATCACACTAAATACTGATAATATTTGGAAAATAAATATGAGGTTTGCTTATATTTAGAAGTGGTTTTTCTATTCAAACTAAAAAAATGGTAGCTTTATCAGGGCTACTATTTTTTTGTTTTTTTTGATATAATTTTGGTAGGTGATTTAATTGAAAAAAGAAAATATTAGAAACTTTAGTATAATTGCACACATAGATCATGGTAAAAGTACCATTGCAGATAGAATATTAGAAAGAACTCATAGTATTGAAAAAAGAGAGTTAAAAGAACAATTATTAGATCAAATGGACTTAGAACGTGAACGTGGTATTACAATTAAACTAAACTCAGTTTCTTTAAAATATAAATATAATAATGAAGAGTATTTACTTAACTTAATAGATACTCCAGGACATGTTGATTTTTCTTATGAAGTATCAAGAAGCCTAGCTGCTTGTGAGGGTGCTATTTTAGTTGTTGATGCTGCTCAAGGTATAGAAGCACAAACACTAGCTAATATGTATCTAGCTCTTGAAAATAATTTAAAAATAATTCCTATCATTAATAAGATAGATTTACCTAATGCAGATGTAGATAAGGTAAAAAAAGAAATAGTTGATACATTTGGTTTTAATGAAGAAGATATAATACTTACAAGTGCTAAAACAGGAGCAGGTATAGATGAATTGTTAAAAGCTGTTATAGAACGTATTCCATCGCCTGTATGTGATGATAATAAAGAATTACAAGCACTTATATTTGATAGTTTTTATGAGTCATATAGAGGAGCTATTATATGGCTTAGAGTTGTTAATGGTACTATAAAAGTAGGAGATAAAATTAAGATGATTTCTACTGGTACTGAATATGAAGTAGTAGAACTAGGCGTACATAATCCTCATGAAGTTAAGAAAAAAGAGTTAAAATCAGGTGAGGTAGGTTATTTATGTGCCTCTATTAAAAGTGTAAGTGATATTAAAGTAGGAGATACTATTACTCATAAAAAAAGTAATGTAAAAGCTCTTGATGGTTATAAGGCTATGAAACCAATGGTTTTTTGCGGACTTTATCCTACTATTTCAAGTAAGTATAATGATTTAAGAGATGCACTTGAAAAACTAAAATTAAATGATGCTTCACTTTCTTTTGAACCAGAAGTTTCAACTGCTCTAGGTTTTGGGTATAGATGCGGATTTTTAGGTATGCTACACATGGACGTAATAGAAGAACGTATTGAAAGGGAATTTAAAATAGATATAATTGCAACTAGTCCATCTGTTGTATATGAGGTAGAGCTTACAAACGGTACATCTAAAATGGTAGATAACCCTAATGATATGCCAGATAGAACTGTTATTAAAGACATAAAAGAACCTTATATTAGAACAAATATATTTGTACCAAGTAGTTTTATAGGTAGTGTTATGGAACTATGTCAAAACAAGAGAGGAACTTATATAGACATGGATTATATTAATCCTACCAGGGTAAATATTCATTATGAATTACCTTTATCAGAAGTAGTGTATGATTTCTTTGATAAATTAAAATCATTTACATCTGGTTATGCTTCTTTTGATTATGAAATAATAGGTTATAAACCAAGTAACTTAGTTAAAATGGACATACTTATTAATGGCGAAGCTGTTGATGCATTATCTGTTATTATTCATAAGGATTTTGCATATAACAGGGGTAAACAAATAGTAGAAAATTTAAAGAAACTAATTCCAAGACAATTATTTGAAGTACCAATACAAGCTTCTATTGGAAATAAAGTAATTGCAAGAAGTGATATTAAAGCAATGAAGAAAAACGTACTTGCTAAATGTTATGGTGGAGATGTTTCAAGAAAAAGAAAATTACTAGAAAAACAAAAAGAAGGTAAAAAAAGAATGAAGAGGGTAGGTAACGTTGAAATACCGCAAGAGGCATTTTTGTCAGTGTTGAAAGTAGATGATGAGTAATGGATAGATTTGATAGTTTAAAAAACGAAGTTACTGCTATAAAATTAGCAAATTTTATAGAAAAATTATTAAATAGTGAAGATGATATAAAAAATATTTCAGATAAAAGAGAAAAAAACGGTTATATCATATATAGTACAAATGTTAGTTTAGATGGTATAGCAGATGAATTAGATGTTTTTGTATATATAATTACCGACAAAAATGGTAATACCGTTATTCCTATTCAGCCTATTTTATACTCAAAAAAAGAGTCTGATACAAACCATTTAATGCCAGAAGTATATAAAAACGGGTTATGTCTTTCGATAGTTTCTGGAACATTTAAAATACTTGATTTAAAAAAAAAAACTTTGATAAAAAAAATGACTTAATAAAAGGCTCTTATATTTATTCATTTGACGATGCATTTATAGGTAAAAAACACATATTTGGCTTTTTAAATAATAAAGCAATTGTTTATGATCCAGAAAAAATGAAAAAACTATATGAATTTGACGGCTTTGACTTAGAAGATAACCATATTTATGGTGTTTATGACGACCCAGATAACATAAATCATTATGTTACGCTAGTATTTGATGATGAAATGAGACTTATTAATAATGAGATAAATGACGTTTTAAACGGAATGGAAGTAACAGTTATTGTTCCTAAGAAAATGAATCTTGATAAAAAGACGGTTTTAGATTATACAAAAAGCATATTTAGAGACTATGATAAATTAAATTATGTTGATCAAGAAAGACTTTTAAGATCAAAGGAATATTTACAATGATAAAAAGCGTATACATACACATTCCTTTTTGTAAAAACATCTGTTCATACTGCGATTTTTGTAAAAACTATTATAATAAAGACATTATAGATAAATATTTAGATGCACTTAACGATGAAATTTTAGACTTATATAAAAATGAGGAAATAAAAACCATTTACATAGGAGGCGGCACCCCAAGCTCATTATCACTAAAAGAGCTAGATAAGCTATTTAGTATAACAAGTAAAATAAATTTATCTAGCAACCCGGAATTTACCTTTGAATGTAATTATGATGATATAACAGAGGAGTTATTAAAAAAACTAAAACTTAATAAGGTAAATAGATTAAGTATTGGAATAGAGTCATTTAACGAGAAGTTTTCAAAGCTATTAAACAGAAAAATAAATAAAAAAGAAATGATAGATAAAATAAACCTAAGTAAAAAATACTTTGATAATATAAGTATTGATTTAATGTACGGGATGCTTAGTCAAACATTAGAAGATTTAAATGATGATATAGATACGTTTTTAAAGCTAGATATAACGCATATTAGTTTGTATTCTTTAATATTAGAAGAACATACTAAATTATATTTAAAAGTAAAAGAAGAAGTAGACGAAGATATGCAAAGTAGTATGTATAACTTAATAGTAAATAAATTATCTAACAAGTATAAAAGATATGAAATATCTAACTTTTCAAAAGAAAAATATGAATCAAAACATAACCTAACATACTGGAATAATCTTCCTTATTATGGTTTTGGAGCAGGAGCATCTGGCTTTATCAAAAACGTTAGATACACTAATACTAAAAGTGTTTTTAAATATATAAACGAAAGAAAAACCTGTGAAAAAGAAGTTTTAAGTAAAGAAGATTTAATGAAAGATGAAGTAATGCTTAACTTAAGAAAAACATCTGGAATAAATAAATGCATGTTTGAAAAAAAGTATGAAATTAAGCTAGATGATGCGTTTAATTATAAAAATTTAATAGAGATGAATTTAATTAATGAAACAGAAAAAAACGT
>CAVAWS010000028.1:0-3238 GCA_963592455.1 Paratractidigestivibacter sp.
TATAAAATAAAAGACAAATAAGTAAAAATTTTACTTATTTGTCAACAGTCTGAAAACAAATCTAAATGATTTGTTTTTTTATTTCTATTACTAAGTAATTTTCATAACAGTTTTTATATGTTTTATATTCTATGTTAATATTTTTTAAAATTTTACAAATTGTATTATATTCACTTAAGTTTAACAGCATTAATATTATTCCTTTTTTATTAAGTAACTTTATATATTTATAAACATCTAATTTTTTATTCTTATTTCTATAGTCTAAGATGATTAAACTTATTTTATCATTTAATGATTCCTTTATTTTGCTAAGTTTATATACTTTATTTTCCTTATAATCAAAATTAATATCGCTTTCATTTACTAATATGTCTTTGTTTTTTACTATTTTATCAAATTTTAAATTAATAAGGTTAATTAAACTTTTATTAAATCCTTGATATGTTCCTCTTCTTTTTAGTTCTTTATCAATATCATTTAAAACTGATACTTTTTTTAGTGTCCAAAGAGGGGCTACTAAGTCTTCTTTTTTGCCATCTCCAGTTAATCTATGAACTACTATGTTTTCATTTAACTCTTCTATTTGGCAACATACTATATCAACATATTCTTCTTTAGTTAAAACATGAAACTTATTTTTCTTATAATAATTTTTTAACTCTGTGTTTTTAAGTATGTGGAGCATATGTATTTTAATTCCATCTATGTTTAACTTATTTAAATGTTTTACCGTATCAATCATCATGTCTTTATCTTCATTTGGTAGTCCATTTATAATATGTACAACTACGTTTATATTGCTCTCTTTCAGTTTTTTTACGCAATCATCAAAACATTTTAAATCATGACCTCTATTTATTAATTTTAAAGTATTATCATGCATACTTTGAAGTCCTAATTCAACCATTAAGTGTGTTCTTTTATTTAGATCTTTTAAGTATTCTAAGCATTCATTACTTATACAATCTGGTCTTGTACCTATACTTATTCCAACAACATTTTTAAAATGCAGTACTTCTTCAAATTTCTTTTTTAATACACTAACAGGTGCATATGTATTTGTATTAGCTTGAAAGTATGCTATGTATTTAGTGTCTGGCCATTTATTATTTATTTTTTCTTTAACAGAGTTAAATTGTGTTAGTAAATCATCTTCTTTATTTCCGGCAAAATCACCAGATCCCTTTGAAGAGCAAAATATGCAACCACTACCATTTTTAAAATTAGGACATGAAAAATTACCATTTAAACTTACTTTAAATACTCTTGTTTTAAATTTTCTTGTTAAATAACAATTTAAAGTGTAGTATTTTTTGTTGTCCATACTATATTTATACATAAAAATCACCAATAAAATTATATCATGAATTAAAGTGAATATAAAAAGCAGTTATTTCAAATTTGATCTCAAATTTGATTTTTTTTTAAGAAAATGTTATATTATAATTGTAGTAAATAAAAACATTTATTTTTTATGGGGGAAAATATGGAAAAAATAAAAGGTAAGCCATCTATGGATAAGCCATGGCTTAAATATTATAATCAAGAAATATTAGACAAAAAATTACCAGAGAAAACAATATATGAATATGTTGTTGAAAATAATAAAAAATATCCAAATAGAACTGCATTAAATTATTTTGGAAAAAAAATTTCATATGGACAAATGATTGAAAATATTGATCAAACCGCAAGGGCATTTAGAACTTATGGTGTAAGAGAGGGAGATATAGTTACTATTTGTATGCCTACCATTCCGGAAACTATATATATTTATTATGCATTAAGTAAAATAGGTGCAATAGCTAATATGGTTGATCCTAGAACAAGTAAGGATGGAATAGAAAATTATATTAATGAGGCACAATCGAAAATGCTTATTATGATTGATGTTGCAGCAGATAAAGCAATAGATGTGAAGAAAAAAACGACTGTAGAAAAAATTATTACTGTATCTCCAACCGATTCATTACCACTTGGCGTTATGTTAAAAAAAGCTTCTAAAGATATAAATAGTTTATATAAAGATAAAAAGGAACTTGCAGATAGTCAATGTAGCAAAGAACCAAAGAAAAAAGATATAATATTAGATTATTTTAAAAATATGAAAAAAAACGAAAGTAGTTTTTCAAAAAGTAGAGAGTGTATATCTTGGCATGCTTTTTTTAAGAAAGGAAAGAAAAAGGATTATGAATCATATCCAACTTATGAAAAAGATAAACCGTTATTAATAGTACATACTGGTGGAACAACTGGTCCATCAAAAGGTGTTGTGTTATCTAATTTCAGTGTAAATGCTGCATCATTTCAATGTGAAAATGCAGGATATGATTTTAAAAGGGAACATAACTGGTTAAATATAATGCCACCTTTTATAGCATATGGAATCGGTAATGGTTTACATTTACCTCTTTCTTGTGGTATGGAAGTAATTTTAATCCCACAATTTGATCCTAATAAATTTGATGACTTATTATTGGAAAATAAACCAAATCATATGGTCGGCGTTCCATCTCATTATGGAAATATAATACATAGTAAAAAAATGGAAAATGAAGATTTATCTTATATAATTGCACCAACAGTTGGTGGTGACAAGATGGATGAAAATTTAGAAAAGGAAACTAATGAATTTTTGAGTAAGCATCACTGTAATTACAAAGTAGTAAAAGGGTATGGAATGACTGAGGTTAATGCTGCAGTTGCTGCTTGTACATCAAATGAAACAAATAAGATAGGAAGTGTTGGAATACCGTTTCCTAATACTACTATATCTATTTTTGATCCCGACACAGGAGAAGAACTTGGATATAATGAAAAAGGGGAAGTTTGCATAACTGGTCCTAATACTATGATTGGGTATTTTAATAATGAAGAAGAAACAAATAAAATATTAAGAAAGCATGAAGATGGTAATGTATGGGTTCACTCTGGTGATATTGGATATATGGACGCTGATGGAAATTTATTCATTGTAGACAGGTTAAAAAGAATGATAATAAGACCGGATGGGTTTAAAATTTTTCCAAGTTTAATAGAAGATGTAGTGGTTAAACATCCTTTAGTTAAATCTTGTAAAGCTGTTGGTTTAAGAGATTTGAAATTTTCACAAGGAAAACTTCCTAAAGCACACGTTGTACTATATGAGACTGATCGTAATATAAAAGATATAGAAAATGAAATATACATGTTGTGTGAAGAACAATTACCAGAGTATTATTGGCCTTGCGAAATT
>CAVAWS010000028.1:3248-20244 GCA_963592455.1 Paratractidigestivibacter sp.
GTTTAATAAGTCTTTACCTTTGACTTCAATTGGTAAAGTAGATTATCTTAAATTAGAAAATGAAGATGAGAAAAAACAAATAGCAGTTACTAAAAAATTGAAAATAATGTCAAAAAGATAGAAAAAAACTATCTTTTTATTTTGATTTTAGTTGATTTACACTTGAAAATATACGTGTTATAATGAAAATATAAAATACAAATAATAGGCATTTATAGTGGGTGATAATATGATAATAGGAATAACTGTTATATGTTGTATGTTTCTTTTTTGCTTACTTGTAGGAACTGTTTATTTTTCAAAAAGTAAACTAAAAAGTACGGAAAATAGGTTGTATAGTAGATTGGTTATTATTACTATGTTAGGGTTAATAATAGAACTTTTATGTTTTTATTTTGTAGCACATAAAGATATTTCTAACATATATAATATTTTAAATGATATAGTAAATAAAGCCTTTTTGATTTATTTATTATTATGGGAATTTTTATTTACCGAATATATATTTTTTATCTCTTTTGAAAATAGATTAAAATTTAATAAAAAACTAAAAAATAATAAGAAAAAAATAATAATTATTTTGACTATAATATATGTAGTAATGTCTACAGTTATTATTAATCTGCCAATATATTACTATAATGATGGTAATTATATATATTCCTATGGACTAGCAACTAATGTTTTATTATTGATGGGTGGTATATTTATAATTGTTGATATTTTTAGTGTTTGTTCCAATATAAAAAAAATAAAAGATAAGAAGTATTATCCTCTTTTTATGCTTATTGTAATGATGGCGTTTGTATTTATAGTAAGACAAGTTAATCCTGGCATAACTATTATTAATTCAGCGTTTGCATTTGTTACAATACTTATGTACTTTACAATAGAAAATCCAGATTTGAAGATGGTAAATGAATTGTTAAGAAACAAAGAATTAGTTGAAAAACAAATGGATGATAAATCTAGATTTTTATTTGAAATGACAGAAGAGATTAAAGAACCAACAAAGAATATTTTAATGTTATCTGATGGCTTTAATGATTTAGATACAAAAGATAAGAAGAATGCTATAAAAATTATCAGAAGTAATGCAAATGGAGTGTTATTTAAAATAAATAATGTGTTAGATATATCTTCAATGGATGCAAGTAAAATTAAGATATTTAACAACGAGTATAATGTTTATACTTTGTTTGAAGTGGTAGAAGGTATTGCAAGAAATTTAAACAAAAATGAAAATGTAGCATTAAAATTCGATATAAATACCAATATACCAACTATGTTATATGGAGATGATGTAAGATTAAAACAGATTTTAATATCAGTTTTAACTAATAGTATAAATAATACTAAAACTGGATTTATAAATGTAAGTTTAAATGCAATAGTAAGATACGATGTTGTAAGATTAATTATAAACATAGAAGATACTGGATGTGGAATGGGTATAGATAAAATAAATATGATTTTAGATGATAATAGAGAACTTTCTAATGAAGAAGTTGCAAAGCTAGATAAACTTGATATGGATTTAGTAGCAACCATTAAATCTATAAAGTTATTAGGAGGAAGTTTTAATATAAAAAGTGAAGAAAATAAGGGATCAACTTTTACAATTGTAATGGATCAAAAATATAATATAAAAGAAAAAACTGATGTAATGAGAGATATAGAAAAATATTCATCAGATGTATTTGGCAGAAAAAGGGTACTTGTGGTGGATGATGATAAAGAAGAATTATTTAAAATTTCTGATATATTATCAAAATATAATGTTGATATTAATACTACTATGAGTGGGAAAGATTGTATTTATAAAATAAAAGCAGGTGAAATTTATAATTTAGTAATAATGGATGATGAACTAAAAAACGAATCTGCATTAGGAACTTTGCAAGAATTAAAAAAGAATAAGAAATTTAATTCTAAAGTTATTGTTATGTTAGATGATGGAAAAAAGCATTTAAAAGACCATTATATAGAAGATGGATTTAATGATATAATATTAAAAGAAAATTTGGTGGATGATTTAATAGAAAAAATAGAATTGGATTTATAGGTTAATATTGTCAAAAAAATTTAACTTAAATCATTAAAGTATTGAATTTAGAAACAAAATATAATATACTATTAATTGTTAAAGCGTTGATGAAGAGTATTAGCTTAATTAGTTTTTTAAAGAGAGTCTATGTGTGGTGTAAATAGATAAAAACACTTAAGTGAACTAGCTTCGGAGTTATTATGTGAAATTATAGTAACATAGTACGGTTTACCTCGTTATTGGTATTTAAGTGTATATATGTTTTGTATAAATTAAGGTGGTACCGCGGTTATTAATCGTCCTTTTATTAAAGGATGATTTTTTTATTATAAAAGAGGTGATGTTTATGTATGAAATAGCTAAATATTTATTAGAGTTTGTTATTGTGTTTTTAATAGTTTATGTATCTTATTATTTTCTTAACTTAAAAAAATTAAAGAAGTATAACAGAGAAAAAGCCCCTGTTGGTATTAAGTATTTAGTTAATAAATATAATATAGATATTGTTAGGATAGGTTATAAGAGAGTTTTTAAAAAGCTCCTCTTATGTGATTCATTAATTATTTCTTTATTATTTATAATTACCATATTTATAGATAATATTTATTTAAGATTAATAGTAGCATTTATACTTAGTATTCCTCTTTTTGTAGGGGTTTATCACTTAGTTGCTATGTATTATAAAAAGGAGAGTGAAATGTAATGGAATATAATGTAAAAGAAATAGAGAAAAAATGGCAAAAGTATTGGTTAGATAATAAAAGTTTTAAAGCTGTAACAGGAGATAAGACAAGAAACCCATATTATATATTAGTTGAGTTTCCTTATCCATCAGGTTCAGGATTGCACGTAGGACACGTTAGAAGTTATACTGCACAAGATGCAATTGCCAGAATGAAAAGAATGCAAGGGTATAATGTTTTGTATCCTATGGGATTTGATGCTTTTGGTGCTCCAGCAGAACAATATGCAATAAAAAATCATATTCATCCAAGAGATGCAGTTAAGGAAAACATAAAAACATTTAAGGGACAAATGTTAGACTTAGGTTTTTCGTTTGATTGGGATAGAGAGTTTTCTACAACTGATCCAGAGTATTATAAATGGACACAGTGGCAATTTTTACAATTTTATAAACATAACATGGCTTATAAAGACACTATACCAGTTAATTGGTGTCCTAATTGTAAAACTGTATTATCAAATGAAGATGCAGCAGGTGGTGTTTGTGAAAGATGTGGAACTGTAGTAGAACAAAAAGAAAAAAGTCAATGGATGCTTAAGATGAGTAGTTATGCAGAAGACTTGCTTAAAGGTCTTGATGATACTAATTTTGCTGAAAGAGTTAAATTAGGTCAAATAAACTGGATAGGTAAATCAACTGGAGTAGAAGTTGATGTTGACATAGTAGGTGGAGGTAAGTTTTCAATATTTACTACATGTATAGAAACTATTTATGGTATTACATTCTTTGTAATTGCACCAGATGGTAAGTTAATTAAAGAGCTAATGCCTAGGGTAGAAAACAAAGAAGAAGTAGAAGCTTATATTAAGGAAACAGCATTAAAATCTAACATGGATAGAACAGAGCTTAATAAGGGTAAGAGTGGATGCTTAGTAAAAGGAATAAAGGCAATTAATCCTGTTACTAAAGAGGAAGTTCCAATATACTTAGGTGACTTTGTATTAGGTTCATATGGTACAGGAGCAGTTATGGCAGTACCAACACATGATCAAAGGGATTTTGAGTATGCTAAGGAACATAATATACCAATGATTCAAGTTATTGATGGGCAAGATACATCAGAACATGCATTTGAAAAAGGTGATTATTTAGAAAAAGGATGTAAACTTATTAACTCTGCAGAATTTACTGGTATGACAGTTGAAGAAGCTAAAAAAGCTATTACTGATAAATTAGTAAAAGAAGGAATTGGAAGAAAAGTTAATAATTATAAAATGAGGGACTGGATATTTTCTAGACAAAGGTTCTGGGGAGAACCAATTCCAATGATTAATTGTCCTAAGTGTGGATGGGTTCCAATGAATGAGGAAGATTTGCCTCTTTTATTACCAGATATAGCAGAGTATGAACCAACTGATAATGGAGAAAGCCCACTTGCAAAAATAGATTCATGGGTAAATTGTAAATGTCCTAAATGTGGTCATGATGCTAAAAGGGAAACTGATACTATGCCACAATGGGCTGGTTCGTCATGGTATTTCTTAAGATTTATGGATCCTCATAATGATAAGGAATTTGCATCTATGGATGCTATGAAATACTGGAATAAGGTTGATTGGTATAATGGCGGTATGGAACATACTGCAAGGCACTTACTTTATGCAAGATTCTGGGTACAATTTTTGTATAACATTGGTTTAGTACCTCATAAGGAAATGATTTGGACACGTGTATCTCATGGTATGGTACTTGGTTCTGATAATCAAAAAATGAGTAAGAGTAAGGGTAATGTAATTAATCCAGATGACATAGTAAAAGAGTATGGTGCAGATACGTTAAGAATTTATGAAATGTTTATGGGTGATTATAGACAAGATGCACCTTGGTCTACTGACTCATTAAAGGGATGCAGAAGATTTATAGATAAGGTAATTAGATTATATGATAAGGTAAATGATGAAAAGGGATATACTAAGGATTTAGAAGTATTACAAAATAAAACTATTAAGGCTGTTGAAACAGACTTATCAAGAATGGGTTATAATACTTATGTATCATCACTTATGATTTTAGCTAATGCATATGATAATAAAGAATCTATTACAAAGGATGATTATAGATTACTTCTTATATTAATGAATCCTTCAGCACCTCATATAACAGAGGAGTTAAACGAAAAATTAGGATATAAACCTATATGTGAGTCTTCATGGCCAAAGTATGATGAGTCAAAGCTTATAGAAACTGAATTTAACATCGCTGTTCAGGTAAATGGTAAATTAAGAGGAACTATAACTATTAATGTGGATGATACAGAAGATGATATAAAAGAAAAGGCATTAAATAATGAAAATGTAAAAAAACATACTGATGGTAAGGAAATAGTTAAGATAATAGTTATTAAAAATAAAATAGTTAACGTTGTTGTGAAAAATGCAAATTAAAAAAAATTTTAATAAAGAATCAAGAGTTGCAATACTTGCAATATGTATTAGTTTTTCTGTAGTAAGTGCTGTTATGAATTTGTTTTATAGTGTGTTGAAAAATATAGATCCTTCTTCATTTTCAGAATTTAATCCAAATTATTTTATCCGTTTACTCATTATTTTAACAATAATTTCTATTTTTCAGCTTCTTTATGTTTTAGAATTAAATAAGCTTTTTTATAAACAAATGTATAGTATAAAAAAAGAAATTATATATACTATAATAGCAATAGTAATAGATTTATTATTTTTGACTTTATTAGGTTTATCTAAAGAAATATTTTTGGTTAGCTTAAGTTTAATGTTATCTGTTATTATAAATGTTTTAAATCTATTTGAAAGTATTAAATTAAAAAATATATCAATGAAAAAAAGTTAACGTTGTTGTAAAAGGATAGTTTTTGACTTTCTTAGAAAGCATAATGTTAAAATAATGGTAAAACAAAGTAAGAATTAGTCTTATTTTGTTTTATTTTGTAATAAAAAATGTTATAATATGTAAGAAAGATTTATCCATAATAGAAATAGGTGATTAACTTGAATATAAGCGGACAATATATAAATTATTTAGACTATGGAGATAAGGATAAAGATGCAATAGTGCTTCTTCATGGTTGGGGTCAAAATATAGAAATGATGCAAATGCTTGGAGAACCATTTAAAAATGATCATAGAATAATAATTGTTGATTTTCCAGGATTTGGACAAAGTCCAGAACCAAAAGAGGTTATGAATGTAGATGGTTATACTTCTTTGATAGAAAAACTATTAAAGAAATTAAATGTTACTAAACCAATATTAATTGGTCATTCGTTTGGTGGAAGGGTATCTGTTAAATATGCTTCAAGAAATGATGTTAAAAAAGTAATTCTTTTATCACCTGCACTAAGAGGTCATGATAAAAAAGGATTAAAAACAAAGATACTTAAATCTTTGAAAAAGGTACCAGGTATTAATAAGTTAGAGGGTTGGGCTAAAAATCATATCGGTTCAAGAGATTATAAGGCAGCAAGCCCAGTTATGAAACAAGTACTTGTTGAAACTGTTAATGAGGATTTAAGTATGGATGCTAAAAAGATAAAAGCTCCTGTAATATTAATATATGGTGATATGGATAGTGAAGTACCTGAGGAAGATACAAAAGAATATGAAAGATTAATACCGGATTGCGGATTAATACTTTATGAAGGATGTACACATTATGCATACTTAGAAAGATTAAATCAAACGGTAAATATAATTAGAAATTTTATAAAGTAAGGATGTGTATATAATGTTTTACGTAAGTTTAATACCATTTATGATTTTATTAATCTATGATTTAAAAAAATCACTTCATATGGCACAGCAAAATTTATATAATGATGATAAAAGATTTTTAAAATGGACAATAAAGGATATAAAAAGTTTTAAAACACCTCTTAAATGTTCGATTGTAGTACTAATTACTCTTATATTATTAGTTTTATTTAAATTAGAATCTAACCTAATTACAAAGGTATATTTCTTTGTTGTATGTTTAATTATTTTGATGTTAAAAATAAAAGAGAATAGAAATGTTGATACTAAGATAAAATTAAAGGTTACTGCAAGAGTTAAAAGATTAATAGTAACAAATGTTATTTTATTTCTATTATTTTCTTTAGGCTTATACTTTGTATGTGATGTTAATTTAAAATACTTATTATTATTTATTTATGATGTTTTATTAAACTTTGTTTTAATGATTGCAATTATTATTAATAAGCCTGTTGAAAAATTGGTATATTTATCATACAAGAATAAGGCTGTTAAGAAGCTAAATGATATGAAAAATTTAAAGGTAATAGGTATTACTGGTAGTTATGGTAAGACAAGTAGTAAAAATATTTTAAGTGATATACTAAATGTTAAATATAATGCTCTACCAAGTCCTAGAAACTTTAATACACCATATGGACTTATTATTACAGTTAATAATCACTTAGATAAGTTTGATGATATTTTAATAGCTGAAATGGGAGCTTATAAAAGAGGAGAAATAAAAGAATTATGTGACTTAGTAAAACCTAAGTATGGTATTTTAACTAAGATAGGTACAGCACATATTGAAATATTTGGTTCTAGGGAAAATATTCAAAAGGGTAAATTTGAACTTATTGAAAGTCTTCCTTCTGATGGTATAGGAGTTTTAAATGGTGATGATGAGCTTCAGTTAAATTATAAGCTTAAAAATGATTGTAAAATTGTTTGGATTGGTATTGATAATAAGGATGTAGATGTAAGAGCTTGTGATATTAAAACATCAAATAAAGGTACTACGTTTAATGTTACTTTTAAGGGTGATGATAAAAAATATTCATTTACTACAAAGTTACTTGGTTATAACAACATATATAACATATTAGCATCACTTGCACTTTCAAAAGAGTTTGGTCTTTCTATTGATCAAATGAAGAAAGCAGTTTTAAATGTTAGAAGTGTTGAACATAGATTGGAACTAAGAAACGCTGGTAATATTACTTATATTGATGATTCATATAATTCAAATCCGGTTGGTTCTCATATGGCATTAAACGTTTTAAAAGATATGCCAGGACTTAGAATTGTTATGACTCCAGGTATGGTTGAGCTTGGTGATAAGTCGTATGAACTTAATAAGAAGTTTGGAACTTATATGAAAGATTGTGCTGATATAGTTATATTAGTAGGAGGAAAAATTACTAAGCCTATACAAGATGGTTTAAAAGAAGTAAAATTTAATGATAAAAACATACATATTGTAAAGAATACTAATGAGGCTTTTGCACTGGTTAGAAGTTTATCTAATACAAAGGAAACTTATTGTTTAATAGAAAATGATCTACCAGATATTTATAATGAATAGGAGTTGATATTATGAAGATAAGAGTTGGAGTTTTATATGGTGGAAAAACAACAGAACATGAAGTTAGTATAATAACTGCAGTTCAAGCAATGGGATTTTTAAATCCAGATAAATACGAGGTTATACCTATGTATTTAACTAAGGAAAATGAAATGTATACAGGTGCACCTTTAAAAGAGATGGATGTTTATAGAGAACCAGATCTTTTAAAACGTTACTGTAAAAAAGTTGTTTGTTACAATAAAGATGGGGCCTTAGTTTTACAAAATAAAAAAGGTTTATTTAAAAAGACGGTAGCTATAGTTGATATAGTTATTCCAGCAGTACACGGATATAACATGGAAGATGGTAATGTTCAAGGAATGCTTGAAACATTTGGTGTACCATATACTGGAAGTGATATTTATGGATGTACTGTAGGACAAGATAAAGTGTTCCAAAAACAAATACTTGAAAGTGATGGGATAAGAGTTCCAAAGTATACTTGGTTTTATGATAATGAATACTTTGAAGATGAAGCAAGTATAGTAGAAAAGGTTAAAAAAATTGGATATCCAGTAATTGTTAAACCTGCAAGACAAGGTTCTAGTATTGGTATAGAAGTAGCTAAAGATGATGAATCTTTAAAAGAAGCTATAGAAGAAGCTATTAAATATGATGAAAAGATTCTTGTTGAAGAAGTTATTAAAAATATGACAGAACTTAACTGTAGTGTATTAGGTTCTAGTTCTTATATGGAAACTTCTGTTATTGAACAAGTAATGGGAAAAGATGAAATATTATCATTTAACGATAAATACATTGGAAATGGAGCTAAAAAAGGAGCTGCTAAGAAGATTAGTGGATCAAAGGGAATGGTATCTGCAGATCGTATTATTCCAGCTGATATTCCAGAAAAACTAGCTAAGGAAATAGCTGAAACTTCTAAAAAAGCATTTAGAAGTTTAGGAGCTAGTGGAGTAGTTAGAATAGATTATTTATATGATAAAAAAAGTAAGAAGTATTATGTAAATGAACTTAATACAATACCTGGTTCATTATCATTTTACTTATGGACACCTCTTAATAAAGAATATGATGAACTTTTAGATGACATGATTAACATAGCAGTAAAAAGATATAAGAAAAAATTAAAGAAGACTACTATATTTGAATCTAATATTCTAGAAGGATTTAATGGTACAAAAGGTGTTAAAGGGCTTAAGGGTAAGTTAAGATAAAAAAACGAAGAATTAATTTTCTTCGTTTTTATTATTTTCAATTTTTTCAAAATAGTCTTTACCATCTTCCATGGTTTCTATTTTCTTTTTTATTTTTTCATTTGAACAACATTTCTTTTTGTTTTTCTTTTTCATAAAAATCATCCTTTCCTTTTTTATTTTTAACAAATCTTACTTTATTATTCAATTTTTATTGACGTTTGAATCTGTAATAAATATAATATAAACTTAAATGAGGTGATTTTACTTGGAAAGTTCAAATATTAATGATTTATTAAGAAGTAAAATTTCTAATAAATTGAAAGATGACACTAATGATAATGTTATAAATATTTTATATGATGAAATAATAAAAGATGTAAAATCATCTAAAATAGTTATAGAAGTTATGTATTTAACTTCCATATACGTAAATTCATATTTAAGTCAAAAATATTTAAATGAAGAAGAATTTTATTTAAATTTATCTAAGTTATTACAATGTAAATCAGTAGATGAATTTATTAATAAACTTGATTATAATACTTTTGAAATGTTATGTAATGATACTTTATACTTTAATAACAGTAGCTATTATGCTAAAAAGAAATTTATTTTAAGTACAAGAAATTATTATAGTAATATACTTGGTGTTTCTAACAATTATTTAAATGATGTTGTTTTTTATGTTAAACCTTTTACTAATAAGGATATAATAAATAAGTATAATTTAGAATATAATAAAACTAATAATCATTTAAAAGCAGTTAATACTTCTATTAATTATATAATAAGTCTTTTAAAAGAGTTGGAGTTAGAGGATATTGATAATTATAAATTGCTTGTAAATGATATTATAAGTACATATTATACTTATAGTAGATACATGTTATTAAATAATAAAAAACTAAGTTTTCGTAATATGGAAATCTTGGAAAACATAGATGAAAATTGGGTAAATTCTTTTGAAACGTTTGATAATGAGTCATTAAAATACATAATTAAAAATTATTTATCTTACCTAATGTTAGATAATGATAAAAAGACGAAAATATCTAATTTTATGAATAAAAAAGATAATAAAAACACTATTTACCTTGGTGATATTGATAATCCTAATGCTAAAATAAGAAAATTTTTAAAAAGTTTATTTAGTGACGTAGATTGCTATAATGAAAATAAATTACAACAAAACATATATAATATAAAACTATTAAAAAATAGTGACGTTTTTGATTTAATAGTTGAGGTTTTATACACTGATGCAATATATTCTGAGTTTATGAATAATTTAGGATATTTTTATACCAGTATAGTTAAAATGGAGTGCGAATATGTTAAAAATATGTACTCAATTAAAGAATTTAAAAATTATTTATTAGAAAATGATTTAACAATGCTACGTTTTATAAATAATTCAAAAGAGTTTGATGATGCAAGTTTAATGAATAAAAAAGATATTTTAGGTTGTGTTAATAGTAAATCATTTAAATTATCAAATATTTACTTATTTGATAAAATATCATATTCTAAACCATTTGGTATGAACGATGTTTATTCAATTTATAAGAAGAACCTAGATTCTTATAAGAATAAGAACTTGGCACTTATAAGATATGCGAGTGATTTATCAATTGATTTATTGGATTTATCTTTTTCTGATTTTAAAAATTATAAAGAGATACTTTATAAAGTACTAGAAACATATTATAAATACAATAAATATTTAATTAGCATTAATGAAGTAATTAGTTTTCAAAGTGAGCTTATGTTAAAGAAAATAGAAGAAAATACAAATGCATTCTTTAATGTAAAAAATATTGATGATATATTATATATATTATGTTTAGATTTTTATAAATATTTATATTCTAGTAATTTAGATAAGGATAAGATAGATATTTATTATGAAAACATGAAAAAAAGAAGCAAAGTAAAATTGTTTGGTGGTAAGAAAAGAGGGTCAAATCACTAACATTCTTATATAAAAGAAAAAATCTCAAGGTAACTTGAGATTTATTTTTATAAATGGCGGAGTGAGAGGGATTTGAACCCTCGCGCCAGTTGCCCAGCCTACACCCTTAGCAGGGGCGCCTCTTCAGCCTCTTGAGTATCACTCCATCTGACAAAATTAATTTTACACTATATTGTTAAAATGGTCAAGTATATAATTAAAATAAAAAAAATAATAGAAATAAAATTAATATATGATATAATTAAAATATAATAGGAGGAAGTAGAAATGTTATGTAGTAATTGTAATACACAAAACGTAGAAGGTAGTATGTTTTGTGCAAAGTGTGGAGCACCATTAAATGCAAATAATCAGGTTAATCCAGTAAATAACCAAATGCCGGTTAATAATCAAAATGTGATTGATGCAAATGATATCAATAATAATGCCAATTCAAATGTTACAAATGAAAATAATTTAAATACCGTAAATATGGTTGATATAAGTAATAATATGAATAATGGTATTACAAATAGTTATACTAATGCATCTGGCACTGTTAACAATGTAGGTCAAGTAAATCAGGTTAATGAACCAATGCTAGCACAAAATGTAAATAATATTCAAAATGAAGTACCAAATATGAATCAAAACTATCAAAATATTAATAATGATTCATTAAATAATCAAAATATTGTTCAAGAACAAAGTGGTAAAAAGAAAAATATATTACCATTTATTATAGGTGGAGTTATATTGCTATTAGTTTTAATACTTGTTATTGTATTTGTAGTAGTAACTAACCCATCTGCAATGAAAGTATTTAAATCAAATACTAATAAATTAAGTAAAACTATGTCAAATAACTTATCAGGAAAATATGATTCTGTTACAGCTAATTTAGAAGTAACACCTAAAATATCTAATACAGGTAGTGATGATATAGAAAAAGTTGTAAATAAAATTAGCTTTAAATTATCTACAGCAACTGATTATAAGAATAAGAAATTTGATTATAAAATAACAGCAAATTATAACAATAATAGTTTGGTTGATGTAGAAGCTGTATATGATAAAAATATGTATCTTTCACTTGGTGATTTATATTCAAAATCTATAAAAGTAAGCGATGATTCTTTATCAGATGCATTTAAAAATACAGGTGATGAAAATACAAAAATAGTAATAGAAAAGATTACAAATGCATTTAATAAATCATTAAAGAAAGATTATTTTTCAAAGTCAAAAGAAAAAATAGATGTAAATGGAAAAAGTATTAGTGCTAAAGTTTATACTATGAAAATGACTGATGATAATGTTAAAGAAATATTAAAAAGCATGACTAATACTTTAAAAAATGATGATAAATTTATAGAAGCAGCATCGAAAGTATTTGATGAGAGCAAAAGTAGTATTAAAAGCTCACTTAATTTAGAAGATTATAGTTCTAGTATAATACCAAGTGGTAAAAATGTAAGTATATCTATATATACTAAAGGGTTATTTAATAAATTTGTTAAACTTAAATTAAGTTATGATGATTCATCTTATGAATTTATCAGTTTAGGTAATGATAAATATAATTTTACTATGAGTGAAGATGGAGTTAATTTATCATTTGATATAAAATATTCTTATGAATATAATAAATCTGTAAATGTAGGTAATGTATCTGATTCTATTAGTTCTGATGATTTATCTACAAGTGATTTAACTACTATATATAATAATTTGAAGAGTAATAAAGCATATAAAGAACTTACAAATGACTTAGGATATGATTTAGAAAAATTAATAGAGGCTTATACTGGTGGTGGTTCTTCGAGCTATGATTCTGATGATTATTATGATGACGATTATGATTACTCAGAATATGGTTATGAATCATATTAATGTAAAGTTGTGTTCAATTGAACATAACTTTTTCTTTTTTTTTAGTATCTTTAAATTGTAAGATGATATAATAAATATGAAAGGTAGGTAATATAATGGGAAATTTTAAAGTATTTCAATACGGATGTGGAAAGATGAGTGCTTATACTATGAAATATGCAATTGATAATGGTGCTAAAATAGTTGGAGCAGTAGATGTTAATCCGGACGTTATAGGAAAAGATATTGGGGAAATAATTGGAATTGATAAAGTAGGTGTTACAGTAAGTGATGCTAAAGATGCAGAAGAATTATTAAAAACATTAAAACCTGATTGTGCAATAGTTACTACAATGAGTTTACTAAGCGACTTAGAAGAACCTCTTACTATTTGTGCTAAGTTAGGTGTTAATGCTATAACTACTTGTGAGGAAGCTTTCTTCCCAATAAATTCTAATCCAAGCTTAACAAAGAAAATTGATAGTTTTGCTAAAGAAAATAATTGTACAATTACAGGTAGTGGTTATCAAGATGCATTCTGGGGTAACTTAATTACTACAATTATGGGTGCTAGTCATAACGTTACTAAAATAAAAGGAAGTTCTTCATATAACGTAGAAGATTATGGTATTGCACTTGCTAAAGCTCATGGAGCTGGTTTAACAAAGGAAGAATTTGAAAAGGAAATTGCTTCAAAAGATGAAATATCAGATGAAGAAAGAAATAAAATAATTGAAAGCGGTAATTATGCTCCATCATATATGTGGAATGTAAATGGCTGGTTATGTGATAAATTAGGTTTAACAGTTACAAGTCAAAAACAAAAATGTGTACCTCAATTTAATAGTTATGATATTGAATCAAGTACTCTTGGTATGACTGTAAAAGAAGGTATGGCAACTGGTATGAGTGCAGTTGTTACAACAGAGACTAAGGAAGGAATAGTAATAGAATCTGAATGTATTGGTAAAGTTTATAATAAAGATGAGTTTGATAAAAATGAGTGGACTATTTATGGAGAACCAGATACAACACTTGTTATTAATAAACCTAATACGGTAGAACTTACTTGTGCTTCTATAGTAAATAGAATACCTGATGTAATAAAAGCAGAACCTGGTTTTATACCAACTTCACGTATGGGAGAGTTAAAATATGTAAAGAAGGAATCTTAGGATTTCTTTTTTTATACATTATTATTTTGATGATTTTAAAAATAGAGTTCATGGTAAAATAAAAAACATATTAGATATTTACTTTTAGTTTACCACTACAATTGTCTACATTTCCTCTATAAAAGTGGTCTAAAAAAATTATAAACACTCAAAGTAAAATTCTTGACTGGGGAGGTATTATGATATTATAAACATGTATAATAGATGGGAGACAAGAACATTGGAGTATTTAAAAATAGTGTAGGAGGGCCAAGCAATGAAGTATTAAGAAAAAGAAAAGTATTATGGACAATTTTTTTAATAATAATTGTAATAATATTAGTAATAATATTAGGTGTTACTATGTATTTAATAGGTATTAATTATTTACATAATGATACAAACGAAAAATTTTATACAACCTGAAATGACAGGTGATAAGGTAAATGAAGAATTAAAAAATGTATATGCATTTAGATTTTTTGAAGATGATAAAAAGATAATTGCACTTACAACTGGTGATAAAAAAATAACTATAGCAAGTAATGTGGATAATATACATAGTATTTCTTATGATGATGGTAAAATATATTATAATTATGATACTTACAATGAAGAAGCTAAGTATGGTTCATTTGGTGGTATTATTGAATATATAGATTTAACGAAGGTAAATAGAAAATATAAAAAAGAATATATTATAATAAATAAGAATGAGATAAATATGATTTTTGATATTCAAGCCGTAAATAAAATAATATATTACACGGAATTTGTTGGAGAAACTTATATATGGGGTTATGATATTAATAATAAAAAATTAAAAAAATAGACGGTGGTGAATATGGAAACTGTGGTATTTATGCCTCTGATAAAATATTAGATGCTGGTGATATGATAGAAGAAAGAGAAATTTTTTATATAGATTAGTAATAAGAATAATTTTTGAATTATTATTTTTAAAAATTTCTTATAATTTATAGAAAAATGTTAAAATCAAATAATTAATGTAAGGTGACGTTAAGTCATCTTTTATTGTTTTATATGCACAGCCATCTTTCTTCAAGATTTCATATTATATAGTGGTGATATATATATGATTTCTTTTATTAAGGATCAAATAAAAACTATAAAGAAAAGGGATCCTGCTATTAAAAGCACATTAGAAGTATTTTTATATTCATCTTTTAAAGCACAATTTTATCATAAGATATCTAGTTTCTTTTATAAACATAAATTATATTTTTTAGCTAGATTAATATCAGAGTTTGCAAAAAGAAGAACCGGCATAGAAATACATCCGGGAGCTAAAATAGGTAAGGGGTTATTTATTGATCATGGGTTTGGTGTTGTAATAGGGCAGACTGCTGTTATACATGATAATGTAACGTTATTTCACGGTGTAACGCTTGGTGCAACAGGAAATGAAAAGACTAAGAAAAGGCATCCTACTGTTTTATCTGGAGCTTTTATAGGGAGTGGAGCTAAAGTACTTGGAGATATTATAATTGGTAAAAATGCTAAAATAGGAGCTAATGCCGTTGTACTAGAAAATGTCTTAAATGATAAAACTGTGGTGGGAATACCAGGAAGTGTAGTAAGTAAAAAGGTAAAAAAATGAAATACTTTGTAGAAAATACTTGAATTAATAATTTAATGTGTTTATAATTATACTGACGTTTTTGCAAAAATTACATATTTTTATATATGGGCTGGATAGTAATATCCGGATTTTTTGCTTGTTTAGAAAGGATGTGGAAAGTATGAGTATAACGTTAAAAGAAAAACAGAAAGAAGAGGCTTTTTTAGAAGAAATAATTAAGGAAATAAAAAGTCAGCTTGAGTCTTTAGGAAAAGAAATTCATATTAAAAATGAACAAATTAATGAATTTAAGAAATTTTTGTGGGAAGAGAAGGCAAGCGTAGATAAAGTTGAAATGCAAACCTCCTTAATGGCATCTGAAATGGAAGCTAATTTTATGTTAATGAAGATGGAGTATTATAAAAAGCTATTTAAAATAGAAAATAGTCCGTACTTTGGAAGAATTGATTTTAAAGAAAATGATGAAGTAAACAAAATTTACATTGGTATAACCCATTTATCTAAGGATCTGGAAAATTTGATATATGACTGGAGATGCCCTATTGCTAGTATGTTTTATGATTACGGAATAGGGAAAGCTAAATATGAAGTACTTGATGGGGAAATTAGTGGAGAGATTCTTTTAAGAAGACAATATAATATTGAAAATAAAAAGCTAATTAGAATATTTGATAATGATTTAAACGTAGTAGATGAATGTCTTCAAGATGTGTTATCAGAAAAGTCTTCAGAAAAGATGAAGAACATAGTTAATACAATTCAAGAAGAACAAAATAAAGTTATTAGAAACATTAGAGATAAAAACTTAATAGTACAAGGAATTGCTGGTAGTGGAAAGACGTCAGTTGCTCTTCATAGAATTGCGTTTTTACTATATAAAATAAAAAATTTGAAATCATCTAACGTATTAATTTTTTCACCTAATAACGTTTTTTCTGAATACATTTCAAATGTACTTCCAGAGCTGGGTGAGGAAAATGCTTTAGAAACCACATTTCATGATTTTGCAAAAGTATATATAAAAGAATTTAAAAACGTTGAATCTTTTACTGATTTCATTGGAAAGTATTATAAAAATAATGAAAATAATGAGAAATTAACAAGGTTTAAACTATCTATTAAAATGATAG
>CAVAWS010000029.1:0-4432 GCA_963592455.1 Paratractidigestivibacter sp.
AATATTCATCATATGTAGTCATTTTATCTATGTATTTTCCATCATCTTTAAATTCAATAATTCTATTTGCAACACTATTAATTAACTCATAGTCATATGATGAAAATAATACTACTCCTTTAAAAGCTTTCATTCCCTTATTTAAAGATGTTATTGATTCTATATCTAAGTGGTTAGTTGGTTCGTCTAAAATAATTACGTTAGCACATTTAAGCATCATTCTTGAAAACATAAGTCTTACTTTTTCACCACCAGATAAAACACTTACCTTCTTTAATGCTTCTTCTCCGGAAAATAACATTCTACCTAAAAATCCACGTAAGTATGAATCTTCTTTTTCCTTTGAATAAGGTCTTAAAAATTCAACTAGATCAGTATCTTCCTTAAAAAATTCAGCATGATCCTTTGGAAAATATGAGTATGATGCAGTAACACCCCATATAACTTCACCACTATCTGGTTTTTCTTTTCCCGTTATTATATTAAATAAAGTTGTTTTAGCAAGCTCATTTTTACCAACAAAAGCAACCTTATCTCCATTATTAATGGTAAGGTTTAAGTTTTTTAGAACAACTTCTCCATCAATTGTTTTTGATATGTTTTTTAATTCTAAAACATTTTTTCCAAGTTCTCTATCTATATCAAAATTTATGTATGGATACTTTCTAGAAGACTGAGCTATATCATCTAATTCTATTTTCTCTAATAATTTTTTCCTAGAAGTAGCTTGTTTAGACTTTGAAGCATTAGCACTAAATCTTCTGATAAATTCTTGTAGCTCTTTTATCTTATCTTCTTTCTTTTTATTAGAATCACGCATTTGTTTTTGTATTAACTCACTTGATTCTAACCAAAAATCATAATTACCAACATATTGTTTTATTTTACCATAATCAATATCTAATATATGAGTACATACTTTGTTTAAAAAATGTCTATCATGTGATACTACTATTACCGTATTTTTAAAATCTAATAAGAAGTTTTCAAGCCAAATCTTAGCGTTTATATCAAGATAGTTAGTTGGTTCATCAAGTATTAATATATCCGGATTACCAAACAAGCTTTGTGCAAGAAGAACTTTTACCTTATCTTCACCAGATAAGTTAGCCATAACATCTTGAAAATATACTCTATCTACTCCAATACCTGAAAGTAGTATTTCAGCATCACTTTCTGCTTGCCAACCATCCATTTCAGCAAACTCAGCTTCTAACTCTCCTACTCTTAAACCATCTTCATCAGTAAAATCTGGTTTAGAATATATTTCTTCCTTTTCCTTCATTATGTCATATAACTTTTTATTACCCATTATTACCGTTTCCAAAACAGTTTTATTATCAAACGCATTATGATCCTGTCTTAACACAGACATTCTTTCTTTATCTGTTAAAACAATCTCACCAGTAGTTGTATCAAGTTCTTTTGATAATAACTTTAAAAAAGTAGATTTACCCGCTCCATTTGCACCTATTACACCATAACAGTTACCAGGTGTAAATTTTAAATTAACATCTTTAAACAAAGTTCTTTTACCAAAAGATAATGAAACATTTGATACAATTAACATATAATCACCTCACTTATACAAGTGTACTAAATAAACTTTAAAAAAGCAAATAAAAAGACTCCTTTTTAGGAATCTTTGTTATTTTTATTTATTTCTTTTATAAATGCTACTACTATTAATATTATACCAAGAACTAATATATATACCCACCATGGTAATTCTTTCCATAAGTAAAATGTTTGAATAAGTATAATTAGTACTGAGAATATGAACCCTATATATATTAAATTTTCTTGTTTAAATATAAATCCAAGTATAAATATTAACGCACTAATTATTCCAAGTGTAAGTGCTACATATATATTTAATTCAAACATAAATGGTATAAACATTAATGTAAGCAAAATTGTTTCAGTTAAGTTAATTAAAAAGTTAGGTATTTTAATTAATCTTCTAATAAATACTTCAACTGGAAGCATAACTAAAAATACGCTTAAAATCGGATTAATATAATTACAGTCCATGCCAGAAAAATCAGGTATAAAGGATATTAAAAACAACATAGGTACATACATGCAAAGTAAATATACGTCCCCTTCTTTTTTCTTATTTAATATCTTTAATAAAACACATATCACTAAAGCTACTAAGTAATAATAAATTTTATCTTGATAAGTTAATAAATATATCATAAAACTTGCAAAAACTAAGAACTTAACAAACTTATTTTCCTCGTTTTTATTTAACATCATATATATATAACTTATAACATGAGATAGTAACATTATAACTAAGTATACAATGTTTTTAGCAGCTAGTGGCGCTATGAAAAGCGAAATTAATAATAACACTTCATATACTGTTTTAGAGCTTTTCTTTGTAATAGATGAAACAATATATAATATTAAGAATAAATAAGTTATTATAATCATTACAATACTTATATTTAAGTACTTTAATATTATAGGTTGAATTACAATTGATATAATAAACATAATCACAAATAATACTCTAAACGTATTATCAAGAGCTTTTAAACTCTTCTCATTAAATGAATTAAAGTAATTCATAAGTAGGAATATTAGTGATATAAAAGGCGCTAAAATTATATAATCCTTCATAAAACATGCAACTATCATTGAAGATAATGCAAGTAAATAAGAAATTATAACAGAAGGTATGTAAATAGTCTTTTGTTTTGAAAAATAATATAATGCAAAAAACAAAATAGATGATATAGCAATAACAAGTAAAGAAAAAGTAATACTATTTGATATGCTGGATACTAATATAACTGAAAATAAGTCATAAATTAATATCATTATATTTGTACCTGCATCTTTATTTTTTATGTATAAGGTCATGTTAGCTACAACAGATACAAAAAGTATTAAAATAGATATTCTTCCTAAGAATAATGTAGATGGTTTAATCAAATAACTAAATAAACTAAAAAGTAATAAAATAAATGATAAAAGACATCCAATTAAGTTAACTGTATCAAATATGTTTTTATTTTTAAATAACATCTTAAATATATTTAAAATAAGTAAATATACAGATACCATTATCATTGAAAATAAAACATTTCCACATAAGAACATACTTATAAAATATGGTATTAGTATAGTAGATAATAATATGTATAAGTAATTTTTACTCTTATTTACAATCATAATTAAACTTGATAAGAGAGCATCTAATACTAATAAAAGTGCCAAATATAAGTATATAAACTTTCTTATGATAAAATAGTTGTTAGCAAAACTACTATATAATATGAAAACATACGTAATATTAAATAATATACTACCAACAAATATTAATGAATCCCCTGTTTTTTTAATTTTAAATATATATCTTAATACTATTCCAAAAATAAAGAACAGCATAGTTTGTACAACTAAAAATATTTCTTTAAAACCAACTGATAATGATTCCCAAGATGAAGTTGTAAAAATAACTGATGATGTTAAAACCAAGAATATACCAAAATTAAGTATAATTCTAATTGTTTTATCTTCCTTTTTAGCATCATCACAAATACTAAATATAATAAACAATATAAATAGTATAAGCATTAAAAACGTAACTAATAACTTACCAATAATCATAATTAGCCTCCCTATTAATTACATTATATCATCTTTTAGACAAATTTAACACATTTAAAATGTTACTTTACTATAAATGATAAGTTCATGTTGTGCCCTTGTTAATACAACATAATATAAATTTTTTTCAGTCTCATTATATGGCTTTTTGCTATATGAAATAACACTGTCAAACTCAAGTCCCTTTGATAAATAACTAGGTATTATAACAAAATCTTTATTAAAAAGACTATTAGAATTCATAAGAGTTATATCAGGTAATTCCTCCTTTAATTCATTATAAAGATTAACCGCTTCACTATCATCTTTTGTTATAATAGCAACTGAAGAATACTTTCTTTTCATATGCTTAATATCATCTAAAAGTAAACTATCATTATCTCTAAATATAACTGGAGTATTATTTTTTCTTCTCATGGCACTAACATGTTTTAAGTTAAGTATCTTATTCGTATACTCAATTATTTCACTAGATGACCTATATGTCTTATTTAACTCTAAATACCTACTATTATCATTTAATATGTTTGTTAACACCTTCATACTTTCATATTTTTGATATGGATTAATAGTTTGATTAACATCACCTAATATGGTAAATGATGCCCTTTTAAATATCTTACTTAAAATTATATACTGCATTTCATTATAATCCTGAGCTTCATCAATTACTACCTGTCTAATTAAACCGTTATAAGGGAAACCTTCCAGCATACCTTTTAAATATATAAAGCATAATGCATCAGGGTAGCTTATTTCCTTATTTGTTAATTTAACCATTTCACTATTACCATAAACATTTATAAAT
>CAVAWS010000030.1:0-6474 GCA_963592455.1 Paratractidigestivibacter sp.
GTTTTTTATTTTATTTTTTTGAATTAATAATAAATATTAATTATTACTTACCATCAACATCTAATGTTATACCGTCATCTTTTTTATTATTCCAACAATCTCTCCAATTTTTTGCTCCTATTAATCCAAGTAGTGTAGATACAAGCATTGGTAATAAGAATAGTAATACTGCTGAAATAATTCTTCTTATTAAGATTTTTTGGCTCTTTTTAATTTCTTCTTCCTTACCTTGAATAATTGATTTTACTAAATCAATAGATCCCCATAAAATTAATAATACTGGAGCAACATACTGAATAGCTTTTAATGCGAAACCAGCAATTCCAATTATAGGTGCGATTGACTCACAGTCAAAAGTTGCCAAAACAAACATAATTTCTATCTCCTTCCATCTTTATCATATAAACATATTATAATATTTTAGTTAAATTGTCAATTAGTAAAGTCTAATTATATTTATATCTTTTTTAATAACTTTTCTATTGTTTCTTCTTTTTTCTTTCTATAACTATGTCTTAACACTTCTTTTTGTCTTAAGTTAAAAAAGTAATTTAATAATAAATAATTCTTTGGTAATGATTGATGACCCATTTCTTTTTCTATAAGTGGGCACATAAATAACTTACATGATATATTAGGATTAGTGCATCTTTTATCTTTAAATAATTTACAAAATCCTTCATTTCTAAAATAACAACATCCATTTATATCATGTACAGAAACTCCCTTTCTATTAGCTTTACACTTATTATTTTTAAAATCACATAAAACGCATACATTATCATCTAAATATTTACACATATAATCGTAAATAAACTCATATCTTTTTCTTAAATCTTTTTCATTAAATGCTTTAATAAATGCTTTTTCTTCATCATTTATAGCCTTACTTACTATTTTATACTCTTTATTTCTATATTTTTTTAACCTTCTATACTTATTTTTTCTATCTTTTTCTTCTATTGTTATCTTATTTTCAACTACTACCACCATAATCCTCCTACTTAAATAGTATACCATATTATATTTAATTGTTAAATTTTTTATTTAGTGATATAATTTTAATTAGGAGAGATGTAAAATGAAAAAAATTATTAAATATTGTGCACTTGTAATATCTTTTATGTTTATATTATGTGCTTGTACTAAAAATGATTCACATATAAAGGAAATATCACTTGATGATTTAAAAACCAAAATAAATAATAAAAAGTCATTTGCTTTATATGTAGGTAATGAAAACTGTTCTCACTGCGTAGCTTACTTACCTACTTTAAAAAAAGTATTAAATAAGTATGATATAACTATTTATCACTTAGATAATAGCAAATTATCATCTGATGAATTAAGTGAACTTAAAGAATATGTAAATATTTCTGGTACTCCAACTATTGCCTTCTTAGTAAAGGGCGAAGAAGAATCAACCCTATATAGAATTACTGGTGAAACATCTTATGATAGTACAGTTCAAAAGTTTAAAGATGCAGGTTATATAAAATAAAAATAGAGGAAACTTTTTAAAGTTTCTTCTATTTTTTTACTCCACCATATCTTCTATCTCTTTCATTAAATGATAAAAGGGCTAAATCAAACTCTTTTTCATCAAAGTCTGGCCATAAAGTATCTGTAAAGTATAATTCTGAATATGCCATTTGCCATAACATAAAATTGCTTATTCTATATTCACCACTAGTTCTTATCATTAAATCTATTGGCGGCAAATCATTAAACATATAATTATTATACATTTCTTTATTTATATCATTAACATCTATTATGCCTTCTTTTACCTTACTTGCAATTTTCTTAGTAGCTTCAACTATCTCATCTTGTCCACCATAATTTATACATATATTAAAAATACCATTCTTATTATCCTTTGTTTCTAAAGTCATTTTATCAATAAGTTTTAGTACCTTATCACTTAGCTTATCTCTTAAGCCTGAAAAAACAACCTTAACGCCTCTTTTTTTCATTGATTCATAATTTTCTTTAAATATACTTACAAATAAATTCATTATATAATCTACTTCTTCTTTACTTCTTTTCCAATTTTCAGTAGAAAAAGCAAATACACTTAGTACCTTAACTTTTTTATTAAATGCATACTCTGATATTTTTTTTAATGTTTTTGCACCCATTTTATGTCCCTTAGTTCTTTTACAATTTCTATTTTGAGCCCATCTACCATTACCATCCATAATAATAGCAACATGATTTGGAATATTTAACTCCATCTTACTACCTCCAAACGACTATTTAAAGTATAACATAAATATTAAATAATTGGTATAGTGTTATTATCAGTATTTATTATATTACATTTTAATAAATAGTAAGTATTTTTTATAGTAAGTAAGAAGAGCAGATTAATCTGCTCTTTCTACTTCTTCATATATCTTTTTTAATTTATCTCCTATGTTTTTTAAATCTCTTTCTTCTGCTACATGATATGCATTTTTTGTTAAACTAGGAAGTTTCCCATCAAAGAATAATTCAATTTTTTTCTCAAAATCATCTATGCAAGTAGCTTTATACACATCTTTATTATCTTCTAACCATCCATCAAATATTGGTATATCTCTTATTATAGCATCACACTTACATGCAATAGCTTCTATTATAGGAATACCTTCCGTTTCTTCTAGTGTTGGAAATAAAAATAAGTCTCCACCATTCATAGCAGCTTTTATCATAGATGGTTCTACGTACCCTGCAAATGTTAGGTTATCAAGTTTAGTATGAACTGCCTTTTTAACTGGTTTAGTTGCTGCTGCAAGAGGACTATAACCAAACCATATAAACTTATACTGTGGAAATCTTTTAGCTAAATCAACAAAATCAACAATACCTTTTCTTTCAATATATAAACCAATACCAAATATAACTTTATCTGTATCTTTATATCCATACTTTTTTCTAAATTCTTTACCTAGTTTTTTATCTGGTTTAAAAAACTCTAGCTCTATTCCATTTGATACATCATATATTTTTTTATTTTCAAGACCTTTATAACCTTCCAATAATCTCTTAGAATAAAGAGTTGGAGTTACTATAACATCTCCCATACTATAACACTTAATAAGCCATTTTTTAAATAACTTAGATGTTTGCCTAGCAAATATAAAGCCATCTTTATAATCTTCTTCCGTTGAATGAGCATGATAAACTATTTTCTTCCCCATCTTCTTAGCCTTTTTTGCAACTAAGTATGATTTTGGAAAATAAGTATTAATATGTAATATATCATAATCATCATTTTTATCTAGTGTATATGAAACATTAGCATAATCTAGAGCTTTCATTTGATGCTTAATAGCTTTCCCAAGTCCAGATTTACCTATCATTTTTTCATTTTCCGTATATAATAATACTTTCATTTTAGTACCTCTAATCAATTATTAATAAAGAAAAAAATTAGCTTTCTTTTTTCATGTAAAAATTAACAGTTCTTTCTAATGGATCTTCTATGTCTATTTTACTTATATCAGATTCTTCTACAACTTTTTTCTTTCTCTTTATCAATTTATTATATTCATCTTTAATTGCTATTAGTTCTGTTTGAGCTTTAACTAAATAATCTTTTAAAGCAGAAAGAGATCCTATTTTTTCTCTTTTTAACTTTTTATTTGTAGAGAAAAAACCAACTTTTATCTTATCTTTTTCTATTATTACGTTACTGATAATAATTTCCACACTATTTATAATATCATCTATTTTTTCTATTTCATTATCTAAATTCTCAGTAGAAGTAACATCATTTAGCTTTAAAATTTTCATTATTTTTTTATTTATAGACTTTACTTTACTATCTAAGGATTCTATATCTTTATTAATTATACTTTTAAGACCTATTTTAACAGTCTTATCATATATTTCATCTTCTTTTTTAGAATCTGCAATGTTATTAATTATAGTCTTATTACCATAATTAAATACTTCATAATCACTTTCATCGCCTAGGTTGTAAAACTTAATATCTTTCTTTTTCATATTTATCCTCCTGGATGTTATATTAATCTAATAATAACATAAAATAAAAAGATTGTATATAAATACAACCTATTTCTTTTTACCTTTTTTAACATGTTTATCAGCTTTATCAATTAATATATCTGTTTTTAAAACTACTAAAATAACTAATGTAAATAATATAATATAAACTATAGTACCTATTTTTCTATCTTTTAAGACATATAAAATAGATGCAAGTGAAAATAAAATATTTACTCCATATATAATTAATACAGTAGATTTTTGACTAAACTTTTTATTAAGTAACTGATGATGCAAGTGCTTTTTATCGGCCTTATAAATTGGTTTATGATTTATTACCCTTCTTAATATTGCAAAAAAAGTATCTAGTATTGGAATTGCAAGAATTAAAAGTGGTACTACAAGTGAAGTTAAGGTAACAGCCTTAAATCCAACTAAACATACAACTGCTATCATAAATCCTAAAAACATTGATCCTATCTCACCCATAAATATCTTAGCCGGATTAAAGTTAAATATTAAAAATCCAAGACATGCTCCAAGCATTATAAACGTAAGTGTTATTTCTAAGCTCCCAATGTTGTGCATAATAAATGCAATTACACCTATTGTTGTAAAAAATATTGTTCCAATACCCGCTGCAAGACCATCTAATCCGTCTATTAAATTAATAATGTTCATAACTGCTACTATAAATAGAACTGTTAAAGGATAAGCTAACCAACCAAAGTCAAAGTAAAATCCAAAAAATGATACATCGTTAAGAAGTATTTTACCATAAAAAACCACAACTAATGCTGCTGCAAGTTGCCCTATTATTACCTCTTTTGCTTTTAATGGCTTAATATCATCTACAATACCTGTTATAACAAGTATAAAGCTACCAATTAAAACAGATAACATCTGAGTTGACTTTGGTGCAAAAAGCATGTATCCAAATAAAAATCCAAAAAACATCATAAGACCACCTAACAAAGGCATAGGCTTTTTATGTACCTTTCTTTCATTAGGATAATCTAAAGCTCCTATATGTATTGCAATCCATCTTACTAATGGAAATAAAACAGCAGTAAACAATGTTACTGAACTAACTATTTTAACAACTTCTACAATTTTATCTTGCACATTTCATCACCACTATCATAATTTTATCATAAATAAAAAAAAAATAAAACTGTATTAATCCAGCTTTACTTATTATTAAAACCAATTAACTCTTTTATTATATAATTAGGTCTTTTAAGAGCATTATTATATATTTTTGAAATGTATAAACCTACTGTTGAAATAGAAATAAGTATTAATGATAATAAAAATATCATAGTTCTATATCCAAAAAAGTTAAATATAGCGTTTAAAAGAGCTAATAAAACATAAAATATTGCAATATAAAATATTAAGTATAAAGGAAATGAAGAAAATGAAATAATACCATTTAATCCATAATTTACTAATTTTAATAAAGACCATTTAGATGTACCATATAATCTTACGTCTGGAGTATAAGGTACATATATTGTATTAAAACCTACCCAAGAAAATATTCCTTTTAAAAATCTGTTATTTTCTTTTAAAGATATAATTGCATCTTTTACTTCTTTTTTAAATACCCTAAAATCACTAGCTCCTGGCACTAAGTTTACGTTAGATACTTTGTTTATTAATTTATAAAATAACGGTGCTATCATAGCCTTAATCTTACTATCATCATCTCTAGACTCCCTATATGCACAAACAACATCATACTCTTTATTTTCTATTAATTTATTATACATGGAAATTAAAGTACTAGGTTTTTGCTGCATATCTGCATCTATAATAGATATATAACTACCACTAGATTTTTCAAGACCAGCTTGCATAGCAGCTTCCTTACCAAAATTTCTAGAAAAATTAATTATTTTAACATTTTTATCTTTAACAGATAAATCTTTTAATTTTTCTAACGTATCATCTGTTGATCCATCATTTACAAATATAAGTTCATAAGATAACTTATTTTCTTTTAAGTTTTTTACTATGTCTTCATAAAAAACATTAATGTTTAATCCTTCATTATAACAAGGTACGATAACAGATAATTTCATACTATCACTTCTTTCTTTTCTTAAACATTTTTTGCCAATCATTAATTATATTGGTATCCAAATACTCTTTTGATTTACGTCTTGCTTCCTTACCCATTTTATTTCTTAAATTAGTGTTCTCAATTAACTCAGATATCTTTAAAATCATCTCTTCTTCATCTCTATTACCAATTAAAAAACCATTTACTTTATCATCTATTAAATAATTAGCCCCTTGAGCAGAAGTATAAGATACACAAGGTATTCCATAGCTCATTGCCTCAAGTAAGCTTATACCAAAGGCCTCACTTAATGATGTCATAACATAAATAGATGTATTTAACATAACTTCTTTTATGTATTCTTTATCTTGATATCCATGAAAAATAACCTTGTCTCCTAACTTTAGTTC
>CAVAWS010000031.1:0-6102 GCA_963592455.1 Paratractidigestivibacter sp.
ATCATTTGTTGTATTATATAATTTATCTTATATAAACATAAGTGAAAGAAAAAGAGAAATAGCAACTCTTAAAGTTCTTGGATTTACTAATAAGGAAGTAGATGATTACATAGTAAAAGAAACAGTTGTATTAACAATTATAGGTATAGTATTAGGTTTAATATTTGGTATTTTCTTGACTAACGTAATAGTTAATACAGTTGAAATAGAGATGGTTAGATTTATACATAATATTAAGTTATCTAGTTATCTAATAACTGCCTTTATGATAATGTTATTTACTATTGTAGTAAGTATAATAATTCATTATGCATTAAAAAAAATAGATATGATTGAGTCTTTAAAAAGTGTTGAGTAAAAAAAGAATCATCTTAAAAAATGATTCTTTTTTGTATAAATTTAATTTTTTTACCTTGTACCAATAAGTAATTTTATATAAGAAATAAGCGTGTCTTCATCTTCTTTCATTCCTTTAGAAAACCACTCTAATATAACAGCAAAAACACCACTTACGTAATAATTAGAAATATAATTTACTGGCAATAATACGTCTTTTTCGGTTCTTAATCTATTTTCCACATCTAATTTAAAATTATTATATAAAATATCCATTCCTATGCTATCTTTATTATATAAAACTAACGATGAATAAACCTCTTTATTCTTCTTTATATGATTCATATATCTTTTAGCTAAATTACAATAATAATCAATAATATCATTAGATTCATATGTATCTTCCACAATTATTTCTTTTTGAAGACTTAATAAAGCGTATTTAAGTAAATCATATTTATCATCAAAGTGATTATAGAAAGTTGTTTTATGAACCATTGAACGTTCACAAATTTCATTTAACTTTATTTTTTCAAAAGGTTTTTCTTGTAATAAAGAAAATAGTGCATCGCAAAGTAATTTGTGTGTCTTTTTAATTCTTAAATCTTCTTTTTTTTCGTTCATCATAAATGTTCTCCTTTTTTATTAATCAAGATATTTCATTTAGTAGTTTATTTATTGTCTTGTTAATATTAAAACTAGTATCTATAAATTTGATATTATATTTTTTACACTGCTCACTTATTTCTTTGCTTATATTAATTAATTTTTCAAGTATTATTAATAATTCATTATCATCTTTTTTTATTGGCCAGCCATCTTTAATATACTTTCTTATTTCATATAACTTGTCTTTTGCACTAATATTAGGATATCCAAAAAAGTATATATTCCAGTTATCTCTATTAATATTATCAATTATATCAGATGGCATAATATGTGCAGAATCAATTATAAATTTTTCATCTGTATCATCAATTAAATTTGTTACAGTATTTAAAAGTGTCGATAGTTTTTTACTAGTATCATTTATTATAACAGAACTTTTAATACCCCAGTTTGGAAAATTTCTTTTCATTGATGCTGTAAAATAATCAAGAGGAATATGATTATAATTTGTTTTTTTAGCTAATTTTTTGCAAAATAACGATTTACCTGATTTGGCTACTCCTGCAATTAATATATTTTTCATGTTACTCACCAATAATATTATAATATAAAAATTAAAAATTAGTATATATTATTATGCTATAATTAATTATAGGATGTGATTATATTGAAGAAAAAAGAAGAAAAAACAAATGTAATGAGAGTATTAGATAAAAAAAATATTATTTATAAAACTCACAATTATGTTAATACTAGCGCTGTTAGTGGTATGGAAGTTGCAAACGTATTACATGAAGATTCAAATGTTGTATTTAAAACTCTTGTCACAGAAAGTAAAACTGGTAATTATTATGTCTTTTTAGTACCAGTTAATAGAGAATTAGATTTAAAAAAAGCTGCTAAAATAGTAGATGAAAAAAATGTTTCAATGATAAAGATGAAACATCTTTTACCACTTACAGGTTATATTCATGGAGGATGTTCACCTATTGGCATGAAAAAGTCATTTAAAACAGTAATAGATATAAGTGCAAATAATTATGACAAAATAATCATTAGTGGTGGAAAAATAGGTTATCAGATAGAAATTTCATTAAGTGAATTAGGAAAAGTAATTAATTTTAAATTATCAGATATTAGTGAGTAAGAAGTGTGCTATAATTATCTTAGAAATGGAGAGATAATTATGGTAGATAAAGAAATGATAAATGGATTTAAAGATATTAGAATGGTTGATAATTTTTATCAAACATCAAGTTTTTTTCCAATGCCAACTACTTTAATTGCAACATTAGATGAAGAAGGAAATACAAATTTAGGTGCATATTCACTATGTTTTCCTTATTACATTGCGGGTAAAGATTATTATGCTATGGTTTTATGTTGTAGAAATTCATCAAACACATGTAAAAATATTTTAAGAACAAAAAAATGTGCGATTAATTTTATTACGTCAGAATCTAAGTATTTTAATGAAGCTGTAAGATTAGGATATCCAGGAGAAACTACAAAGGAAAAGATGAAAGATTGTATATTTACATTAGTAGATGGTAAGCGTTCCTTAAATGATGAAAAAAATAAGTATCCAAAAGTCATCAAAGAAGCTTATCAAGTATTTGAGTGTACTTGGGTATCTGAGCTTGATAATGCTTCAAATGATAAGGTTATGGATGAATATGATGGGCCATATCATGATTTTAATGGTATAACAAGTAAATTTGGTGCACATTTTATTCTAAAGATAGATAATATACTTATTAAACCAAAACAATATGATGCTATATTAAATGGGGTTAAGAAAAATAGTTTTCCTAGTATTCCAGTTGATTATGGCTATAGAGATAATAAATATTTCTGGTATGTTAAACCTAAGTGTGCAAAAAAAGAACCTATACCATCTTCAAAAGGTATAAGTTTAGATACTGTTAAATATGCGGCATCTAGAATAGATGATAAGATAAAATTTACTGATGAAGCTTGTAAAAGATTAGCAAAGGTTCCAAGGGTATTTTTAAATACGGTTTTAAAGGGATGTGTTTCTTGGGCAAAAGAAAATAATTGCTTGTTAATAACAGAAAAAGAAATGGACATAATTCAAGATAAAAGAAGTAAAGATAAAAATAAATAGGGAGAATAATATGATTAAGAATATTAATAATAATAAAATACTTATTATTTCACATATTGCTGATATAGATGGTATGGGTTCAGTTGTTCTTGCAAATAAATACTACGACAATAAAATAGATTATATTTTAGGAGAAATAATGGATTTACCTGTTATATTTAGTAATACTGATTTTTCTAATTATGAAACAATTTATCTATGTGATTTACCTGTTACACCAAGCACTATTAAAATATTAGATGAACGTCCTTACATAGTAAAAAAACTTAAACATTTTGATCATCATATATCATATCAAGGTGATATTCCGCTATATGTTAATACAAAATCTGAGCTAAATGGTAGAAAAACATGTGCAACTGAATTGTTTTATAATTATTTAATTAGTTTAAGCGATAAACTTGATAAAAAGTTCTATAAAACATATGTTGAAGCTACTAGAGAGCAAGATACTTGGGATTTTAAGGAAGAATCGTATAATGCTAAACTTCTAGCTAACACACATGCAATGGTTGGACCAGAAGCTTATATTGAACTTATAAACTCATTAGATGAAGATAAAAATTTTAGATTGCCAAAAATATTTGATGACTTATATAAAACGGATTTAGAAAAACAAGATAGATATATTAAGTACGTAGATGAAAACTTACTTGTTACAAATTATAAAAATTATAAAATAGGTGTTACAATAAGTGAACAATATAGATCAATAGTTGGTGATGAAATTTGTAAATTAAGACCTGAAATAGATTTTATATTAATAATTAACTATAGTAGAAACACAGTTTCATTAAGATGTGTAAAAGAAAATATTGATTTAAATAAAATATGTTTAGAGTTTCATAATGATGGAGGAGGTCATAAAAAGGCTGCAGGATTTATACTTGATTCAGAATCCATTCCAAAAATTAAAAAATATAATGATATGTATTTAGAAAATATAAAGACAAAAACAAAAAGATAGACTTCTTCTTGTTTTTTTATTATGTAGTTAAATTATTAAAAAAATGATAAAATAAAAATAATTAATAAAATGTATTGACTCTCTAGTTAAGGTTAGGTTTAGGATATATGTGTAGAAAGGAGGAATAATGATAAAAATAGGTGACTTTGCAAAAATTTTTAATGTTTCTATTAACACGGTAAGATTTTATGAAGAAAAGGGTTTATTAACGCCAGCTTATATAGATATCTATAATGGTTATAGATATTTTGATGAAAATAATATATCAGATATGAGCAAAATATTGTTATTAAAAAAACTAGATTTAACTTTGGAAGATATAAGAAATTATGATGATTCTAAAATAAAAGACATAATAAAAAATTATGAAAACGAAATAACTAAAATAAAAGAAAACATAAGCACATTAAACGTAATTAACCAAAAGGGAGGAATAGATAATATGGATACATTTATTAATGATGAAAAAGTAATAGGTAAGTGGAAATTAGTTGCAATATGTAATACAAAAGAAGATTATTACAATAAAAAATATAATGATAGTGATGACTTTTCTATTAAAGAATTATATTTAATGGAAAATGGTCAAAAATACTGGGTAATTAGCTGGACTAAAGGATACATAATTATTAATGGTAATAAAAACTCTTATGAATTAGAAAATAATTTGATGTTTGTTAAAGTAAGTGGTATATTTGATGATAGTGAATATAAGTATGCCATTTATGAAAAAATTGATAATAAAAAATATAATATAGAAGATATCATTATAAAAGATAATACTGATTTTGAGTATAAGGCTGATGATGAATTAATAGGTAATTGGCAAGCAATTGATTTTGTACATAATGAAGAGCAATTTATACCAAATAAAAAATATTTTAAGTATGGTATAGCACTTGATAAGTTGTCAGTATATAATGATGGTACTGTTTTGATATCATACAATTCAGATAAAATAAAAAAGACTAAGTATACTAAAGGTTATATTGCTAATATAATATTAGATAATACTTTGTGTAAGTATTTCTATAAGAAAGAAAATGATAAAATATATTTATTTGTAGAGTGGAAAAATGGGGATTATATATATGCAAATATGATTCCTGGATATTATGTATTTGAAAAGTTAAATTAAAAATGGACTTTCTAGTTCCATTTTTATTTTGGTTATATTGTTTGTTTTCCCTTTAGGTATCTACTTTTAGTTTACCACTACAAATGCACAATAAAAAATAACATTTACACCTGTTTTCCACAGCAAAAGAAAAATATTGACGGGGGGGGGGATATGTTATTATTAACATGTAAAATAAAGGAGGAATTAGCGGTATGATATGTAATAAATGTGGAATGCAAGTAGAGGAAAACAGTCAATATTGTCCTAATTGTGGAAACATAATAGAAAGGATAAATAATGACAATAATGTTTATGATTCTAGTAACTTTAATCCTACTAATAACGCAAATATAAATACTCAATATAATGAAGTTAATAATACGTATTCTAATTATCAGAATAATATTAATAAAAATATTGTAAATGATAATCAAATTCAAAATTTAAACAAAAGAAAGTTTGATTGGAAAACTCCATTAATATTATTTATACTTTCAATATTATCAGTTCCTGGATTTTTTGTTATTAAAATTATAATTAGTTTTAGTTTAAAACAAGAATATTTTAAGTATGAACAATTATTATCTTTAATTGGTTTTGCAGCAACAATTATATTATTTATTTCTTCAATAGTGGTTTTAATAATAAAAATTGTTAAATATTCAAATCCAAACTCTAAAACAACAAATCAATATAACAATGAAGTTATTAATTCAAACATGTCTTTAGATGATAAATTATTAATGGCATATGTTGGAGATAATTACTTTAAAATAAAAAATAATAAATTTTCTGTACCATCTTTTTTCTTAAACTATTTATATACTAGTTATAGAAAATATTATTTATTAACTTTTATTATTTTCTTAATTTTAACTATATCAGTCGCTTTTAATGATGTTATTTTTAATATTATTTATATAGTAATGGACGTTATAATTG
>CAVAWS010000032.1:0-4027 GCA_963592455.1 Paratractidigestivibacter sp.
TTAAAATATAAATATCATTAATTCTGTATTTATAACCCTTCTTTTTTAATGGAACACATATATGTAATTTGCATGCTAAATTCTTTGTAGAACATCTATGATTTTTTAAGTATTTGCACGTCTTATTATTATCATTTCTTCTACAACACCCATCACAATTTCCATTATGTATTCTATCATGCAAACATATATTATTTTTAAATTCACATATGTTTTTTCCATAAAAATCGCCATCTAATAACTCGCATGCTTTATCATAAACAAATTTTAGTCTTTCTTTTCTTTTTTTTATGTTAAGAGCTTCTGTTAATAATGAAATTTGTTTTACCTCTTTATCATCACAGTCTATTTCTTTATCATATAATTTTTTCTTGTATTCAAATTTAAAATTATTATTTCTAATTCTATATCTAATTAATTTTGGAATTTTATACTTTCCATCTTCCATTTTAAATACTATTTGCATAACTACTCATTCCTATTTTTAAATTGAAATTCTATTGGAGCTCCCTCTAAATCAAAACTCTCTCTTATTTTGTTTTCTAAATATCTTTCATACGAGAAGTGAACTAATCCTTTATTATTTACATGGAATGTAATTCTTTGAGGTGCTACACCACTTTGTGCTACAAAAAATATTTTAAGTCTTCTACCCTTATAAGATGGTGGTGCTTGATATAGCACAGCATCTCTTATAACATCATTTAATAAACTTGTTTTTATTTGTCTATTAGCATTATTATAGACCTTTATAATATTAGGCATTAAAGTATGTAATCTCTTCTTAGTCTTAGCTGATAAAAACACAATAGGAGCATAACTTAAAAACTGAAATTCTGCCCTTACCTTTTTAGTAAACTCTTTTATAGCTTCATCCTTATTGTCTATTGTATCCCATTTATTAACAACTAATACTACAGCTTTTCCTTCTTCTACAGCATAACTTGCAATATGTTTATCATGCTCTATTATACCTTCTTCTGCATTTATTACAATTAAACAAACATCAGATCTACTAATAGCTTTCATGCTTCTTAAAAGAGAATATCTTTCAACTTGTTCATATATTCTACCTTTTTTTCTCATACCAGCTGTATCTATTACCACAAACTTTTCCTTTTCATAAGTAAACATAGTATCAACACTATCACGAGTTGTTCCAGCTACATCACTTACTATTGCTCTATCTTCATTTAATATAGCATTAACTAGACTTGATTTACCTACGTTTGGTCTTCCTATAACACAAAACTTAACTACATCAGGAGAATATTCTTCACTAGTATCTTCTTTGAAATCTCTTGTTGCCTCTTCTAATAATTCATCAATTCCTATGTTATGAGAACCTGATATTGGTATATAATAATCAAAACCTAACTCATAAAAATCATAAATATTATCTTTAGCCTTATTATTATCTATCTTGTTTATGGCAACTATGACCTTTTTATTTGACTTTCTTAAAATGTCTCTTACTGCTAAATCATTAGCTGTCATACCTTCTTTTCCATCAACAATAAATATAACTACATCAGCCTCATCAATAGCAAGTTCAGCCTGCATTTTTATCTCTTTATTAAATTTTTCTTCACCAAGATCAATACCACCAGTATCAATAACATTAAATTTATGTTCAAAATACTTTGCTACTCCATATATTCTATCTCTTGTAACACCTGGTGTATCTTCTATAATAGCTTGTTTTTTACCAACTAATCTATTAAATATTGTAGATTTACCTACGTTTGGTCTTCCAACAAGTGCAATAGTTTGAAGTTTCATATAAATCACCTCTTTTTCGATTATAAATTATATCATAAAAAAAGCAGTTTATAAAGTATTATCTTTATAAACCTCACTTTCTATTTTAGCTTGTATTTCCTTTTTACCTAACTTAGTTTTAGATGAGAATAACACAAGTTCATCACCTAATGCTAAATCTAAATTATCAGTAATTTGTTTAACATATTTCTTTCTTTGAGAAGAACCTATTTTATCTACCTTAGTTGCAACTAAAGTTACCTTAACCTCATGAAACTTTAAGAAGTTATACATAAGCAAATCATCTTCAGTAGGTTTATGTCTAAAATCAATTAACATAAATACTTCTTTTAATTCTTTTCTTTCAGATAAATATTCTTCTATCATCATACCGAACTTCTTTTGATCTTGTTTTCCAGTCGATGTATATCCATATCCTGGAACATCAACTAAGTAAAAATCCTTATTAACAAAATAAAAGTTTATTGTTTGAGTTTTACCTGGTTTACTAGATATTCTAGCAATATTTCTTCTTTCTACAATTGAATTAATAAAACTTGATTTACCTACATTACTTCTTCCAATAAGTAAAAACTCTGGTTTATTATCAGATGGATACTGACTTCTTCTAACTGTTATAAGTGGTTCTTCCACTTCATTTATTTTCATTTTTAAATCACCTACGCACTATAATTATAACAAATTAGAGCTAAAACTCCAAATTTGTGATTGTTATTATAACAAAGTTATATATAAAATGCAAACTCTTGCTACTTTTTTAATTTTTTTACCCTCTTTTTACATGTCGTTTTATTATCTTCTTTTATATTTATAACATTATCCTTTTCTTCTATAAAAACTTCATTATTTTTAGCTTTATTAAATTCTTCTTTTCTTATTAGTACTTGAAATAAAGATCTAATTATAAACTCGTTTAAAATGGCTTTCTTATTTTTTTCTAGACTTTCATAATATTTATTATAATCATTTATTTTAGATAAATCCTTAGTAATTATTTTTCCTCCATAAAATAATAAGGCATCATTCCAATCAAAAGTGTTAATATTACCAATTTTTTTATTTGTTTCTTCTTATTTACTAGTTATCTGAAGTAAAAAATCTTCTAAATCAAACATCTTTTTTGCTGATAAGTTTCTCATTTTAAATCTCCTTATTTGAAACTGATATGTTTGCTACCTTAATAGCATCTTCTAGGGTTTTACAAGAACATATAAAAAGGTTTTTATGACAAAATGTAATTGTATCAATACCACTTATCTTTCTAAGTTCCTCATTTTCCATTCCAGCCCACTTTTTTGGAAATGGTTTTTTTATCTCAAAACTTCCGTTAGCAACTGGTGTTGCAACAATGTTATATCCACCTCTTTTAGATGGAAATACCGCATATAATATGTCTTTTGCTTTAGGATTATTAGATTGTAAAACAATGTCTTTCCATGGCATGTAATTATCAAGTAACAATATATTATTTTTACTTTCCTCTATTTTTTCTTCTACTATACCTCTTGCTTGTTCTTTTGCTAACATATTTTTAATCATGTTATTAAAAATAGTATTTAAAAATGAAAGTGCCTCAAGAAAATTTTTGCTCTCCTTATTTTCTTCATTCCAAGATGGATTAAAACTTCCTATTAAATTAGGTATTGTTTGAAGTTTGATTTCAGGTTCGTTTTTTAACGACTGACCATTATCATCTCTATCTATATCCATAATAAGATTCTTATCAATAAGATCAAAAAAATTCTTAGGATCTTCTACTTTTAATTTATTAATTATGTCCATTCCAAAGCTCTTCCATATAAGACCTGCTGATGCATATTTTATCCCATTTTGCCTTTTTAAATCAAAGTCTATACTATGATGATCATACTTTCCAAAGCCTACATCATAAACAAAGGCATCGTTATTATTAACTTTATTAGTTCTATATATGTTCATATTCCCAAACTTATTTAATAAAATAACACTTGCCATTATCTCATCCGCATGAAATGTACCAGAATGTGTTATAAAATTTGCATCTTCTTCTTTATTAACTATTTTTATTTTAACATCACAACCATGTATGTTTTTTAATATAATTTCATTCATTTATATCACCTATTTTTCCGTATTATTATAGTAATTTAATTCTGATAATTTAGCTGAAACATCTTCTAAATCATCTACGTCTACTTCCTCATTTAATATTTCTTCTATTTCAAATATTAAACTACTAAGTGAATTATATTTTTTATAATCAATA
>CAVAWS010000032.1:4037-17311 GCA_963592455.1 Paratractidigestivibacter sp.
ATCATATCTATTTAATACTTCTATTTGGTTATCACTTAAATAGATTCCATTACCTCTCATTTTTATCATACTCTTATCATTATAAACATCTTTTGTTAATTCATTTATATCTAATTCTTTATTATTTATTTTCATTTAGCTGCTCCTTAACATATTTACTTTTTATAAACATCTTTATATTATCTAAGTTATAGAAGAATATATATATTAAATAAGCACCCAAAGTCATTGAAAGAACAAATACTAATAAATTAGTAAACCATCCAAACTTGATTGAAATATCTTGAAATACAACTATTGGACTTGTTACTGGTCCTAAGTAAAATGCATTTAATTTTCCATTACTAATATTTTTTAATGATATATTTAATAAAAGAGCAATCGAGCACAATATTGCATAAACCTTAGTTGATGTAATAAAATCCTTCTTTTGTTTTAAACATCTACCTGACATAGCTATATATATTCCTAAAAATATTAAAATTAAATGCCATAAAAAACCATGGATAGTCATAAATAAATATGGTCTACATAACGCACTAGGTTCAAGAAAAGTAATAAATGCACCAAGTAAATTATAAGATGCCATAAAATTATACATACCCTCTTCTACCTTTTTATTCTTAATAAATATGATTGCTAAACAAATATACATTGGAATATCACATAATTGGAATGGAAAAGTACTCCAATCATAATGTCCATTATTAACAACATAAAAGTAAAATAGTTCCTTATATATCTCTATTATCAATAAAAAAATACCTGTTAAAAAAAGTAGTCTTTTATTTTGTTTATTATTAATGTTTTTAAGCTTATTTGCTAGATAAAAAGATATTATTAAGCCAAATATAAAAAATGATATATGAAATAAACCATATGGCTTAGGTGGAACCATTTTTATTGCTGTAGATTTCAAAAAATAAGACATACTATCATACTCCTAACACTAATTAAATAATAACATATTTTTAATAACAAAAAAAGGCTATATTACTCGCCTTTTTTATACTCATAACAAAGTTCATCTAACTTATCAATTATTTCATCAGCTTCTAAAAAACTTTGTAACTTAGCTCCACATGCATAAACATGTCCACCCCCATTATATTGTTCAAATAATTTATTTATTTGAACACCACGACTTCTTGCAGATGTTCTAATAACTCCATTTTTAGCATCTTCTGTAAAAACAACCCAACAAATAAGTCCATTTATAAAGTTATAATTATTCATAATTCCACCTATACTTGCAGAATCAATGTTATATTTTTTTAAATCATCATTAGTTATTTTAACATATCCAAGTCCGTTCTTAGTAAGTTTCATGTTTAATGATATCATACCTTCTAATCTTATTTCGTTAATGTTTCTAGCATATATTCTTTCATATAATTCATTTGGTTTTATATGTTCTTTTTTTATTAAATTTAAAACAGTTTCATAAGTATCAGCTTTATTAGAACCAAATAAGAATCTATTAGTATCTGTAATAATACCCATAAATAAGTTTTCTGCAGCGTGCTTTGTCATTTTTAAATTACATTTATAACATAATTTAGCGACCAACTCACAAGTACTAGAAGCATCTATATCAATTATCTCATAATTAGAAAATTTATCTATTTCAGGATGATGATCAATTTTTACAACATCACTAAACTTAGAATGATCTGCACCATCTATTCTCTTAAAATCTGGAACATCAAGTGCAATTAAAAGAGAGTTTTCATACATATCATCATTTATCTTTTCATGATTTCCAAAAAACTTAAATTTTGATATTGATGTACCAACTACTATAACTTTTTTATCACTAAAATTATTATCAATTATCTCTTTTAAAGCAAACGTAGAACCTAATGCATCAGGATCTCCACCTATATGTCTTGCAATTACTATTTTATTATATTTTTTTATTAGATCTAAGATTTTTTCTTCCATTATCCATTCCTACTATAATAATTCCATAGTATCTCTTGCAATCATAAGTTCTTCATCTGTAGGTATAACCCAGCACTCAACTTTAGAATCCTTTGTAGAGATTAATCTTTCTTTTCCTCTTACATTGTTAGCTTCTTCATCTAAATATATACCAAGTGAACCTAATTCATTTAATACATCACGTCTAGTATCAATTGCGTTTTCACCAATACCAGCTGTAAATATTATCGCATCGCAACCATTCATTTCAACATAGTATTTAGCTATATAATCAACGATTCTTCTAACATACATTTTTTGTGCTAAAATACAATTTTCATCTCCTGCTGCAATACCGTCTTCTATATCTCTTGAATCACTTGACTTTTGACTTATCGCAAGAAGTCCACTTTCTTTGTTTATAGCTGTATCAATTTCCTTAGCAGTCATACCAGTTTTTTCCATTACATAAGGAATAATACTTGCATCTATATCACCACATCTAGTTCCCATTATAAGCCCAGCATTTGGTGTAAGTCCCATACTAGTATTAATACATTTACCATTTGCAACAGCACTAATAGATGCACCATTACCAATGTGACAAGTAATTAATTTAGTATCAGTTCTACCTAGTATTTCGTTCATTCTTTCTGATACAAACTTATGAGAAGTACCGTGTGCTCCGTATCTTCTTACTTTTAAATCAGTATACCATTTCATTGGAAGAGCATATAAGTAATTTTCCTTTTTCATAGTTTGATGAAATGCAGTATCAAATACAGCTGTTTGAACAGCATTAGGAAATACATCTTTAGCAGCTTTAATACCAATTACTGCTGCTGGATTATGAAGTGGTGCAAGTGATGATAATTCTTCTATTTTAGATAACACATCATCATCTATTACCACTGTTTTATCAAAGTAATCTCCACCTTGTACAACTCTGTGTCCAATACCTTCTATTTCATTTAAATCTTCTACTACATGGTTTTCTTCTAATTCTTTTACCAAAGTTTCAAAAGCTTTTTCATGATTAGTTAATTCTACTTCTTTTCTTATTTTTTCACCATTAACTTTTATTGTGTAAAAACTATTTCCAACACCTATTCTTTCCATAAGTCCAGAAATTAATACTTTTTCTTCTGGCATATTATATAACTGGAACTTTAAAGATGAAGAACCAGCATTTACAGATAAAATCTTCATAAAATCACACTCCTAAATATAATTATACAATAAAAGTTAGTATTTTAAAACAAAAAAAGATAGCATTAATGCCATCTTATAATATTATCTATGAAATGATTCGGTTTTAACTTCATTAAAACTTACTATTTTTTCTTCACTAATTTCTTTATTTAAAACATTTCCAGCTGCTATTTTAATTTTTGTAGTTGGAACAGATATTTCACCACTTACTTCAGGTTTTGGTTTATAATTTGAAGGATCAATAGTTTCACTATCACCATATCTTTTAGCAAAATCTACAACCATGTCTTCTAGATTAAAGTTGCGTTCATTTTTATTTTTATTTTCATCAGTTTTAATAGTTGTAAATTTAAATTCTTTTGGATCTAATCCTAAGTCTTTTAATACACTATAAACAACAAAAACAATTGATGCTGCTTCTTTAACGTACTTAGGTGTAACATTTACTTTTTTTATACTTTCATCTGGCTGAGAATATAATAAAAATGGTTTTCTAGCTATTCTAAAAGTTCCTATTAAGTTATTTACTAACTTAGATACTCCTTCTATTCCATTAGTATTATAAACAACTTCAAAATCTTGTTTTATTCTTTCATAACTGTTTAAAACAGATGGTTGATATTCATCATTATTATCATAATGTCCTGATTGTACTACACCATTTAAAATAGAATCACCTAGTTGATTAAAAATAGCATTTGATTCTTTTTTTAAAGCCTCATTTACTATAACATATAAATCTTCTGGCGCAGATCCAATAGCAAATTCATTAACTTCCCAACGAGTTGGAATTTCGTTTTTTATATTATTTTTTATTTTATCTATTTCCATAGCTAACCAACTTTGATATTCTCTAGGATCTTTAATTAAATATTTTGATGCAACATCTATTAATGCTTCTTCTTTGCTATTTTCATCAAATACGCCTTCTCCATAATACTCATTCATACTTATCACCTCTATTTTGATGATAATATAAAATATTTTGCTTTTCAACTTAATTGCTTTACAATTTACACTTTATTGACATTTTGCTAATATTTTAAAAAGCCTTGAATATTATGATTCAAGACTTCGTATATTTATTTATATATAATTAATAATTAGTTTTGTGAGTTATATGAACCACCTAATTGAGCCTGACCCATTTTAACTAAACGTTTTGTGATTTCACCACCAACTCTACCATTAGCTTTAGAAGTTGTATCAGCACCTAATGTAACACCAAATTCATTAGCAATTTCGTATTTCATTTGTTCGATAGCTTGTTTAGCTCCTGGAACTACTAATTTGTTATTGTTTTTCATGTTTTCACCTCCTGTACACTTATAGATTGTGAAAACTTTTGAAAAAAATACACTTTTTTCATTGGAAATTTTTGACAAGAAAAAAGATATATCACTATATCTTTATTTTAACACTTTAAACTTACATTATTCTATGAATATCATTTACATCATTAGTTTGCCCAAACATTACTCCATTACTAGCTGGTGCATTTTGAACAGTTTGTGCATCATCAACACCTGGAATATTGAAAAGATTTTTTCTCCATTCTTCAAACGCATCAGTTTTATTAAGTGCACTATGAGCCTTTTGTCTTTCTATGTCGTTAGTTCTTTTAGTTTCTTCACAGAATCTATCGGCATCTTTATTTTTATTATCATAATACTCATCTATTTCTGTATGAGACTTAAATTCTGAAGTACCTGTAGATGCAGAAGAACCGTTATATAAAGAACTTGTCATAGGACTTGATTGTTTTACGAATGAAGATGACCCTAGAGCTGAAGGTTGTGCAAATGAAGGAGTAGATACAATTGGAGTTGCTGGAGGTTTTGGGATATCTGTTGGAGCATTTGGAACGCTATCAATTCCTGGAACAGTAAATCCAGATAACACTGGTTTTTCTTCCTTTTTCTCTTCTACTGTTGCAGCTACTGTAGGAACTTCTACTTTAGGAGCTTCAACCTTTGGAGTTTCTTCTTTTGGTTCCTCTTTTTTAACTTCTTCCTTCTTTTCCTCTTTTTCTTTACTAAGAACAGGAATATTTTCATTTAAAACAGTAATATCATCTATTGTTATATTTTTAGAATTTTTTTTAGCTTCTAATATTTCCTTTTCACTCATAATAATCCTCCTACTATTTATCCTCACTCTTTGAAACTAGTTGACCTTCTTTTGCAATCTTCCTCATAGCATTCTTAACATTAGTCCACTCATCAGCCTCAGTTATATTCTCAAGTGAATAAACACCGTCTTTATCATTTAATATAGCAACATAAAGTTTAATCATATCGTTATCATCAACTTCATTGAAAGTATATACTATATAAGTTTTATCACTATCTTTTAATTTAAACAAAGATAAACGTTCAGCATCTTTCTTAGTTCCAGCATCATCTACAACAACAAACTTTTCCTTTTCAACACTTTGAAGAGCAGACATACCACTTGCGAAATTTTGACCAACGTTAACTTTTTTTCCACTTCCAATACTATTTACAGTTACCATATAAACACCTCTTCTATTCTTATATATATTATTTTAGCATACTTAAATACGTTTTGCAACAAAATATTTACAATCAAATGCACAATTATTTTTAATATATGAATCTAAATTTTCTATGTTATTTATATCATTACACTTTTTACTATTACTATTATAAAAACCCTTTAATCTTAATTTACCGTAAGCCCAATCACCTACTATAAAATCAAAGTCTTTAAAATAATCAGTACATAAGCTTATAAATTCATCTTTATTATAACCATTTTTATAATCTTTAATTATTTCATAGTCATTTGAATTAACATTAATTTTTTCCATATTATTCACCTTATTAATTTTAACACAATAATTAGTCAATTGGCAAATTATATGAACTTTTAGTGTCAACTAACAAACCTGCATTTACACCTTTAACAACTTTTAAGACAATTGGTATCTCAGAAGTTATGTTAATATCCTTAGATTGCATTGGAACAATGGCACTTTGAGTTACCGAAACTATAACATATACTTCAATTAATGCGCTATTAACTCCGTATTCCTTAACCTTAGTCTTAAGATCAAGACTAACGCTTCCCTTGTACTTAACTTTTATAGGAACCTTTGGTCCAACACTATAAAATAAATTATTATTTAAAGCTGCAGATAATGGAATATGATAAACCATCTTACTATTTTTTTCTTCCTCTTCTTTTAGTTTATCTCTAACTTCTTGTGCAACTATTATTAAAACTTCATTTAAAACAGGAATATTAAAATCTATACTTTCTATTTGACCATCATCTTGTTTTACTATTTTATAAACATCTTCTTTATTTAAGACATCATTTATTTTATTTAATCCAGTGTTTCTTAAAACCTCAATAGCAGATTTTTTAGCTTCTACATTTGCTTCCTTAATTAGTATTGGCATAACTCTTAAATTTAATATAAATAAAAAGATATTTGATAATATAAACACTAATAAAAGAGAAAAAAGTATTTTTTTAATTTTTAACTTAGTCATATAATCACATAATAATATATGAGAAAAAACATACAATTATTTATAAAAAAATTACGAAAAGGAAATCGTAATCTTTTATATTTTCATTTATTTAAGTTATTACTTAATTATAAAATTAACTGCTATTAAGTAACCTGCAACACCTAAAATAATTAATATTAATAATATTATAAATATTTTTTTACCCTTAGAAGACCCATTTAATGATTTACTTAATCCAGTAAAGTCTTCAAAATCATTTTTTGTAAACATATTTGAATCTGTGTAGAATGTTTTATCTACCTTACTAGACTTTGAAGAAACTTCTTTTTCCGACTCGATCTTAGAAGAATTTTCTATATCCGTACTAATTGGATTAGTAACAATGGTATTTTCATCACCCTTTAAATTTAACATATCAAGTTCATCGTCCGTATCTGTTTTTTTATCAATAACCATTGTACTAATTAACTCTTCTAACTCTTTTTCCTCTTTTTTTAAACTATTATATCTTTCTTCATACTTTGAATTTCTCTTAGCATAATCCATGTATTTTTGCTTTTCTTTTGCTTCTTCTATAAATGTTCTCTTGTTTTTAGCCTCATTAATAATTTCATTTATGTCATATACCTTATTTTTTCTATTAAGAGCTTTTGGTTTAACATCATCTATATCCTTAGTTGAATAATTTCTCATTGTTCTATACTGTCTTGTATCATAATTATCATCTAATATGTCTTTTAATTTATTTAAATTTATCTCTTTTGCAGAATCTATTATCTCCATGTTTTTATACGTAGTATCTCTATACATTTCGTCATATACGTCTTCATACAACTTAGTGTTTTTGCTTGATCTTTCTAGTTTTTTCTTTTCTGGAACTTCATATCTACTCATTCTTGACTTCATCAAAAACACCTCCTATACTATTACTAACATAATATCATACTTTACATTTTTTTTAAAGCATTATTGATTTTTTTATCTTTAATTAATATAATATCTTATACGGAGGTTTTTATGAAATTTAAAGTAAATAAAGATGCTTGTATTGGTTGTGGTGCTTGCCAAGCTGTATGCGAAGATGTATTTGAAATAACTGATGACGGATATGCTACTGCTAAAGATGTAGAAGTAACTGATGAAGAAGTAAAAGAAGATGCAATATCTGCTATGGAAGGTTGCCCAACATCAGCAATTGAAGAAGTAAAAGAAAATAATAAAGAAGACTAATTTTTAATAATTAGCCTTCTTTTTTAATAAATATTGTTTATTCTTATATGTTTTTCCGTTAAGATCTTCATAAACAGAGTCTTTTTTGTAACCAGGATATTCTTTAAAACCAAGCTTCTTTGCAACTTTAATTGAAGATGTATTATCCTCTCTAATACTTAAGTGAATAGATTTAGTATTTTTATTTATAAAACATTCATCTATCATTTTAGACATACAAATACTTCCTATTCCTAATGACCTATAATTTTTATCTAAACATATACAAATTTCATTTCTAGTTAAATCTAGATGGTGATGATAACCATAACTTGTTATTCCAATAAACTCATCATCTAAAAATATTCCATATGTTTTAGTTGCTAAATTAAGACAAACAACCATTGTACTAACATCATCAAAGCCATAAAAACAAGTATGATTATCATCAAAGTATATTCCCTCTTTTAGCAAAAAAACATCATTTTTTATATCTTTTAACGTTAGTAATTCTTCCAACTTTTTTTCTTTTATTAATTTTATATCCTCTATAAATATTTTCTTATATTCTTCAGTCATCTATTATCCATTATTTGCCATATTATAAAGTTGTTTAACTTCTTTTGACGTTAATTTTCTTTTCTCTCCTGCTCTTAAGTTTGATAAATTTAAGAAACCAAAAGTTTCTCTTTTTAATTTTATAACTTCATGATTTATACTTTTCATTAGTTTTTTCACCTCATGATTTATTCCATCATGTATAGTTATTTCAACTATTGAAGTTAGGTTTTTCTTATCTATTTTTTTTACCTTAACCCTTGTAGGATATATTTTTTTACCATCTATTATCATACCTTTTTTTAATCTTTTTACTTCCTCACCTGTTACAATTCCCTTAACTTTTGCAACGTAAAACTTATCTATTTTATAAGAGGGATGCATCATTTGATTAGCAAAATCACCATCATTAGTAAGTAATAAAAGTCCAGTTGTATCATAATCTAATCTACCTACTGGATATATTCTAGCTTCTTCATCATCAAAGAAGTCAAGAACCGTTTTTCTTCCCTTATCATCTTTAGTGGTACAAACAACTCCTCTTGGTTTATAAAATAAATAGTACCTTTTTTCTTGATGTTCTAATAAGTTTCCCTCTACTAATATTTCATCTCCAAACGAAGCCTTAGTTCCTAGCTGTGTTACTTTTTTTCCGTTTAATAAAACCTTTCCTTGTTTTATTAATTCTTCTGCTTTTCTTCTAGAACAATATCCAGCTTCTGCGATTAACTTTTGTAATCTTTCCATTACGACACCTTCTTTATACTCTTATGATTTTTCATCATTTTCTTAACACCTTGTCCTTTAAAAGCTATTGCAGCAATTGACTTATCAACCATTACAACAACACCCGGACCATATATATCATGAACAACGTTATCACCAACGTTTAAGTCATTATTTTCATTAAACATCTTCGATTTATCTATAACTTTATTTAATATACCAACCTTTTTCTCTGGCATATCAATATAATCTTTATCAATTTCACTTATAAATCTACTAGGCATATTAACACTTGTTCTACCAAATAAAGTTCTTTTAAGTGAATTTACTAAATAAAGTTTTTCCTTAGCTCTTGTTATTGCAACATAACATAATCTTCTTTCTTCTTCTATTCCCTCATTTCCCTCTATACAGTTAACATGTGGAAATATATTTTCTTCCATTCCAATTACAAATACATATTTAAATTCCAAACCTTTAACAGCATGAATAGTCATTAAAGTCACCTTAGGAGAATTATCATCTTTTTGATCATTAACATCACTAACAAGACTAACTTCGTTTAAAAAGTCTTCTAATGATGCAACTCCACTTTCTTCTTCAAACGTCTTAGTAATTGACTTAAACTCATTTAAGTTTTCTAATCTTATATCAGCTTCTAATGTGTGCTCAGACTCTAACTCATTTTTAATACCAGATTTTTCAAGAACCATATCAATAGTTTCAGTTAAAGATAAATTTTCGCTTTCTTCTTTCATTTGTAAAATTAATTTTTTAAATTCTAATTCTTTACCACTTTCAATAACTTCAAACATAGACTTTTCTTGTAATACCGCATCCATACTTAAATTATCTATTGTTTTAGCACCTATTTTCCTTTTTGGATAATTTATTATACGCATTAATGAAACATCATCTTTTTCATTATAAATAAGTTTTAAGTAAGCAAGTAAATCCTTAATTTCTTTTCTAGAATAGAATGCAAATGCACCTACTATTTTGTATGGAATATTACTGTTTAAAAATCCTTCTTCTATTGTTCTTGACTGGGCATTAGTACGATATAAAACGGCTATATCATCAAGTGATGTTCCATTATCTCTTAACTTTCTTATTTCACGAGTTACAAATGATGCTTCTTCCTTTTCATCATTTGTTCTCACATATTTGATTTTATCTCCCTCTTTATTATCAGTCCATAAATTCTTATCTTTTTTTTGTGTATTATTCTTAATAACAGAGTTTGCAGCATTTAATATTGTTTTAGTTGAACGATAGTTTTGTTCAAGTAATATTACTTTTGCATCCTTATAATCTTTTTCAAAATTTAAAATATTTTTAAAGTTTGCACCTCTCCAAGAATAAATACTTTGTGCATCATCACCTACAACACAAATATTTTTATACTTTTCACTTATCATTTTAGATAATACATATTGTGCCTCGTTTGTATCTTGATATTCATCTATAAATATGTATTTAAATAACTCTTGATATTGCTCTAACACCTCTTTATGATTCTTGAATAATACTATTGGCATAACAAGCAAATCATCAAAGTCAAGAGAATTATTTCTAATAAGAGAATCTTGATATTTTTTATACACTTTATATATTACATCAGTAATTTCATCATTAACTAAGTTTTTATACTTTTCTGGTGTTACCATTTCATTCTTACACGAACTTATTTGATTTTTAATATATTTAGGATTATATCTTGTACTATCAAGTCCCATGTCTTTTATTATTTTTTTTACAACGGTTAAAGAATCATCACTATCTATTATTGTAAAGTTTTTCTCATATCCTAATTTTTCATAATTTTCTTTTATTATTCTAAGACCAAATGAGTGAAAAGTAGAAATTTGAATATTATATCCATCATTTCCTACCTCTTTTATTATTCTTTCCTTCATTTCTTTTGCAGCTTTATTAGTAAATGTAATTGCTACTATATTTTTAGGATTAACATTCTTTTCCTTTATTAAATAAGCTACTCTTGCTGTTAAAACACTTGTTTTTCCTGAACCAGCACCAGCAAGTATTAAAAGAGGACCATCTCCATATAAAACAGCTTCTCTTTGTCTATCATTTAAATAATCTAAATTCATAATTACACCAACTTCCATATGTTCTATTTTAACATAATAAAGTAATAAAAAATATATACAAAAATAAATTTTACATTACAATTTAAAACACCTAAGTGACTTTCTTAAGTGTTTTAATGTTCTTTATATATACTTCTACCTAAATATCTTTGTGTCTTATACTTACCATTTTCAAATACCTTCAAATAAGCCTCATAACCACCATTAGAATAATATGAATAAGGTTCATATGTATAGTTACCTAAAGCACTATCATTAGTCCATATATCAACAGTTAAATAATTACCAGAAACATAAGATACTATGTATATTGGATAATCATAATTATTCTTAAATTTATAATCTGTTGTAGGTGAATAAACCGTTGCATCTAACCCCTTTGGAACATAGGTTGCCGCAAATGTATGTGGTCTTCTTGAAACAATTTCTAAACCAGCATATAAATTTGCCATGTATAAAGTTGAAGATAATTGACATACACCTCCACCATTAGCAGTTGCATTTGCACTATTTATATAAACTGGTGCAGGCAAATAACCATTTCCTGTAAAAGGTCCTACTTTTTTTAAGTAAGAAAAAGTTTCTCCTGGCATTAACAAAGTACCATTTAACTTAGATGCTGCATGAACTATGTTATGACCTCTATTACCTGTGTTTGCAAAATAAGTTGTATAAGTAGATACCTTCTTATTTATTTCTTTATATTTATCATACTTTATATCAACCTTTTTTATATCACCTTTAGCCTCTACCTTTATATTAGCTGATAGTTTGCTTAACTTAGACTCTATTTCTTTTTTTGTTTCACTTACATTTAGCGTAAATCCATTAGCGCCACCATCATAAACTACGTTATGATTTTTATCCACGTAAAAAGAATCTTCCTTGGCATCTTTATTTATATCATTTGATAATTTTTTCATAAACTCATCTAGTTTTTCATCATTTAAAGAACCTTCTAATTTAAAAGTTTTATATTTTTTATTACTCTTTATCATAGAAAGTCTTTTAAATCTAGAGATATTTTTATTATAATTTATAATTTCCTCTTCAACTGAGGAAGAAACTTCTATACCAATATCATTATAAGAATAATCTAGTGAACCATTAACATTTGAAATAGTAATCTTTCCAGCCATTATTTTTTTAGCTTCACTTTCAATTAACTTACTTAAATCTTGATAATTCATACCCTCTAAAGATATATCATTTAGATAAATACCAGGTAATATAGTACCTTTATACTTATTAAGTATCTTTGTATCTAAACTCCATTTATAACCAATTAAAGAGCATAATAAAATAACAACTACTACTATTAAACCTATTAAAACCTTGTTATTTTTTTTATTAGTTAAATTATTAAACTTGTTAAACTCCGTTGTTAATTCTAGTATTTCTTCATCTGAGTTTCTTAACTTTTCTAAGGCTTCTTTCTTATATTTAAGACAGTATTTATTAAATATTTCAGAACTATTTGAAACTTCTGTTTTATTAGTATATTCATAAATAGCAATCTGTTTTAATAAATCCTTATCAAGACTATCAAATAATTTCTTTAAAATAATTTTTTTATTATAAAAAGATAAAATACTTATTATTTTAGAATATAAATACAACTTTATAGAGCTATCTGGATTTAGATATAAATTTTCTTTTATTTTTTTAGCTATTAACTCATCAGATGAGCAGTTAATTATAATATTAATTAACTCTAAATCTTTTTTCTCTTTTTCAAGTATAATATTTAATGCTGAAGTTAAGTCATTATTATACAATAAGTTCTTTATACAATTAACTTTTTGATCATGATTTAATACATTAAAATTAATACTTTCTTTGTTATTTATATCACTCATAAGCCTACCTCTTACACTAATTATAAAGAAAAAGAAACATAAAGTAAACAAAATTCTAATGAATCACGATAAAAAAAGAAAAGAATATACTATTACTAGAAAAAGGAGGAATTATGAAAACAAAAATTATTGCGTTACTATTAATATTTTTAGTAGCGATTGGTTTTTTC
>CAVAWS010000033.1:0-5057 GCA_963592455.1 Paratractidigestivibacter sp.
TTAGAATATGTAAGTGATTTAGACATAATGCTTACAACTTATAAATTAAAAAATATGTTTATTTGTTAATTTAACTATTTTCTTAAAAATAATTTGTATAATAAATGCTTTGAAATGAAGTTTTGCATGAATTATTATAAAAAATTTAATGGAAGAAAAGAAGGTGAATGATAAAGTTAGATATTTAGAAAGTAACAAAGAAAACATTAAAAATTATTATGAAATAGAAAACTTTTGACTAAAGCACAAGGTGGAGAAGAAAAAGCAAAGTATGGCGACGGGTTAATAAAAAAGTGGTCAGAGAAATTAACTAAAGAGTATGGAGAAGATTATGGTGAGAAAAATCTTAAAAGAATGAGAAAATTTTATATAATATTTAAAAAGCTACACATTGTGTAGCCAATCTAATTTATCCTGTACATATTGAAGTTACTTACTACCATTAAAACATGAAAATAGATATAGCAAAAAAATCTAAATAGTAAAATAAAGATGGTTAATACTTAAGAAATATGATAAAATAAATTAGCAAGGTTAGGAGGTAAAATATGGAAACATATATAAAGGGAACATATAAAAGAAACATATTTTCTTCTAATGATGGTTACGTTATTGGACTTATTAAAATAAAGGAAACATCAGATCAAGATTTGTTAGATTATGTTGGTAGGCAGTTTACTTTTACAGGTTTATTTGCAGACTTAAACATAGATGAAAATTATACTTTTTATGGAAACGTGGTTGATAATCCTAAGTATGGTATTCAGTATAAAGTTGTAAGATATGAAAAATTACTTCCAGAAGATAAAGATGGATTAATAATCTTTTTATCAAGCGACATATTTCCTAAAGTAGGTGAAAAAACTGCTAAGCAAATAGTAGAAACACTTGGAGAAAACTGTTTAAATGAGATATCAGTTGATTATTCTTGTTTGCTTAGAGTACCTAAAATAACAGAGAAAAAGGCAATTGAAATAAGAGAAAAATTAATTAAATATAATGAGAGCTATGAAACGGTTGTTTATTTAACTAATCTTGGTTTTTCAATGAAAGAAGCTTTAAAAATATATAATAAGTACCTAGAAAACACGGTAAGAATAATTGAAAATAATCCATATGAATTAATAGATGAAGTAGATGGAATTTCATTTAATAGGATAGATCATTTAAAAGATAAATTAAATATTTCAATAAATGATGAAAGAAGAATATTTGCATTAATTGTTTACGTTATGAAAAATTTATGCTTTCAGTTAGGAGATACATATTTAAAAATAGAAGTTATAAAAAATGCAGTTAGTGATTTTTATGAAGATAGCATGAGCATAGAAACATTAAGCTTTTATTTAAACCAGTTAAATGCACTTGGAAAAGTAATTATATTTGAAGATAAATACATGTTATATAAATTTTATAAAGATGAAAATTATATTGCAGATAAAGTGTATTATTTATCTAATTTGAAGGATACTAAGATTAATAACATAGAAGTTAAAATTGATTCATTAGAAAACTTCTTTGGAATTTCATATAATGAAGAACAAAAAAAAGCTATAAAACAAGCTATTATTAAGAACTTTTCCATTATAACAGGTGGCCCTGGAACTGGTAAGACAACTATTATTAAGGGAATTGTTCAGTTATATAAAATGATTACTGGGTATTCTCCAGAAAAGTTAGAAGAAAAGTTAGCTCTTTTAGCACCTACTGGTAGAGCAGCAAAAAGAATGAGTGAATCTTGTCTTTTTCCAGCATATACAATTCATAGATATTTAAGATGGAATAAAGAGTCAAATGAATTTTATTATAACGAAAATAATAAGGTTAAGGCAGAATTTATCATAATAGATGAAACTAGTATGATTGATACTGAGCTTTTTTCTAATCTACTTAGAGCGCTTCCAAGTAGCATTAAACTTGTTTTTATAGGAGACTATAACCAGTTAGAAAGTGTTGGGCCAGGAAAGGTTTTAAAAGATTTGATTGATTCTAATATGATAAATACAATTTTCTTAAAAGAAATATATAGACAAGATCAAAACTCATATATAACAGAGTTAGCTTATGAAGTTAATAAGGGCGAATTAACAGAGGGATTTTTAAATAAAAAAGATGATTATAACTTCATAAAATGTGATAATAATGACGTTTTAAAAGCGTGCTGCGACATAGCACTAAAAGCTAAAAACAAAGGATATGATTTACGAAATATTCAGGTTTTGGCACCCATGTATAAAGGAATAAATGGTATTGATAATTTGAATAAAATATTACAAAAAATATTTAATCCTGCAAGTACGGATAAAAATGAAACTTATGATGGAGATGTTATATATAGAGAAAACGATAAGATTCTTCAGCTTGAAAATATGCCTGATGATAACGTGTTTAATGGAGATATTGGTTTTATTGAAAAAATAGATAATAAAGGTGAAATAACCATAGATTTTGATGGTAACAAAGTAAAGTATAATAAAAAAGATTATAAAGCTATAAAACACGGTTATGCAATAAGTGTACATAAAGCTCAGGGAAGTGAATTTGAAATAGTTATAATTCCTGTTACTAATGATTATCATGTTATGCTTTATAAAAAATTAGTTTATACAGCAATTACAAGAGCTAAAAGATCTTTATTATTAGTTGGAGATCCTAAAGCTTTTTATAAGGCAGTGTATAACAATTCAAACAAGATAAGAAATACTAATTTAAAAAATATTTTAGAAGATAAAATTATTAGTATATAAATTTATTAGTATATAAATTTAAATATTACTCATAATATAATTGTCATACGTATGAAACATTATATTTTAAAATGAGGTGATATTTATGAAAGCACTAAATAATTTAGGATGGATGTTATTAGGTGTTGCCGTTGGTTCAGGAGCATTATATTGTTATAACGAGTGTTCTTGTAATGGTGGTATAAAACAAACTATGAAAAAAATTAAGAAAAATGCAAGTAAGAAATTAGAAAATATGATGGATGAATAGTAATTACTAAGACAAAGGTAGACAAATTATGTCTACCTTTTAAAATAAAAATTTACTTAAATAATTTAAAATGATATAATCTACAGTAGGAGGATTATTATGAAAACTAAGAAGAGTTTTGTTATGTCACTTATTACATCAATTATATTTGTTATAATAGGATTATTTTTATTTATTAAACCAGATACTACCATAGTTACAATATCTTATTTATTTGGTGGAGCATTAGCGTTATTAGGACTTATTAACGTAATTAAGTACTTTTTAAATGACTTTGGTGTAAACCCATTTGATTTTAACTTAGTATATGGTGTACTACTTATAATAGGAGGATTATTTTTGATACTTAAACCAAATTTATTAGCATCATTATTACCTATAATACTAGGTATATGGATAGTTATTAATGGTGTTACTAAATTTCAATATGCATTAATATTAAAAGGTCTTGATAAAGATGACTGGAAATACACTCTTTTGATAGCAATTTTAACGTTAGCATGGGGTATTATTCTTTTAGTTAATCCATTAGAGGTAGTTTTAAAAGCAACTCAAATAATAGGCGTATTTATTATAATTTATGCAGTTTTAGATATAATTGATAGTTTTATATTAAAAAGAAATCAAGAAGATATTAATAGAGCATACATAATAAAAAAATAATAAAATAAATAAGAAACAGGTTTTTTAAAAAAACTTGTTTTTTGTTGTCCGTTAGTTTCAAAGTTAAACTCCCGTAAAAGATAAAAAGTGATTTCCATTTAGAAAATCCCGTAAATATAAGCAAAAAAGAATGTATTTTTTTACAAAGTATGTTAAAATATCAACATTAAGTTAAATAAAACCACGCAAAAAAGTGCGGGAAGTTAATATTTTTTAAAAATTTCAAGGGTAAATCCCCGCATGGTTTTATTAAATATGTGTGTATTTTGACTTAATGTTTATACTACTTTTTAAGTAGTCTTATGGTTAAATCGATATCATCATAATTGATTTTATCGATTTTTAATTTGTCTAAATTTTGCTTTCCAATAAAATTAATAGATGCCTCATAAGGTGAAATATTATTCAAAGATAATCTAGGTACAGAATTAATATGAGATGCGATTAAATTACAATCTTCCTGAGTTAATCCTGTAAAAGAATTACCTTTAGGTAAAATGTAACGAATATATTCATGATTTTTTTCTATTGAACCTTTTTGCCAAGAACAATTAGGATCACAATAAAATAAGTTTGAAACAATTTCGCCTGTTTTAATATCCATTTCAATACTTTCTGGATCTGAAAATTCTGTACCATTATCAGTTAAAATTACTTCAAATAATCTTTTAAATTCATCTATACCAAGTAGTTCTTTTAAGTAGTTAAACACTCTTGTAACGTATTTAGATTTTTTATAAGGCAATAAAAAAAATAACATTAAATTATATTGCCTAAATAATAATGTTAAGAAACAATTACCACCTTTGCCGCCAGAAGTACCAATAACAGTATCCATTTCAACGATAGAACAATTAGGATGATATTCTAAATAATCCTTAAAATCTGTATAAAATCGTCCTACTTTAATTTTAGTGTTAGTCTTTTCTCTGGTGTAATCGTATTCCTTCTTAACCTTATATTTAACTTTTCTTTGTAAATCTATATTTTTAACATTAATAATGCCTAAATCAATATATTTATAAAAAGTAGATTTAGAAAAGGGAAGTAACTCAGGATGAGAAATATAAACATGATTAACAGAATGATGTTTATGAACCATTAATGGTGCAACTATTTCATTAATAGATGCAATTTGATCCTTTGTAATAAAAACTTGTTTTCTAGAGTTAACTAAACCTTGTTTATATTCATTATAAGCAACTGCATGATTATAAGTATATTTTGTTTTTTTACAGAAAGTTTTTTTATCACGGTTATTACAAACATAAGGAGGTTTGAATTCATAACAACAAGATTTATGTGAATTTAATTTACCTCTTAAAAACCTATGTTTTCTAATTTCATTTGATATAGTAGTTCTATCTTTGCCTAATCTATTAGCAATTTGAGTAAAG
>CAVAWS010000034.1:0-21877 GCA_963592455.1 Paratractidigestivibacter sp.
GTGATAAAATGAAAGATGAAAAAGATAAGAAGAGTTTAAAAGAACTAAAAACAGTATATGAATTAATTAAAGAGGATAAGAAAAAATTAGTTATTGCTTTTATTTGTGTATTTTTAAGTTCTATGTTATCAATAACAAATGGATTATTTCAAGGAAAAGTAACAGAAGAAATAGTAGATAAAAATATAAAAATGGCGCTTATTTTTTTGTTTATATATTTTGTTATAGAAATATTGTTCAATAACGTACTAAGTAATATAGGTGTTATGATATCAAGTAAAATAGAATCTAAACTTTCTAAAAAACTAAGTATTATGGTTTATGAAAAGTCTCTTAACTTACCAGCTTATGCATTTGAAGAGAAAACAAGTGGTGAGCTAATTAACCGTATAACTTCGGATACAGAAACCTTATCAAATACATTTAACAGTATTATTCAGTCTCTTATAAATGCTTTTGGATGCCTTATTATATTAATATATATATTCTTTAATTCATGGATTGTTGGTTTAGAGATAGTTGTATTTTTGATAATAATTATCTTAGTAACAAAAAAATTTAACCCTAAAATTAAGAAAATTAATAAGGAACTAAAAGAAAAGAAAGATGATTATACAGCTCTTTCTTCTGAGTCTATTAGAGGAATTAGAGAAATAAAAACTCTTGGTATAAAGAACAACTTAATAAAAGAAATAACCTTGTTAAGAGATTTAATATTTAAAAAAGACATAGAAGATATAAATCTTCATAGAACATATTCAATTGTTATGTGGAGTATCAAAATAATTTTGGAAACACTTGTTTTTGCAACATGTTTAATAGGTATTTACTTAGGAAAATCATCACTTGGATTTTTCATGGCAATGACTTGGTACATATATAAATATACTTGGTTAATTGATAATTTAACTGGTATGAATAGAATGTATCAAAAATTATTTATATCGCTTAGAAGAATAAATGAAATAATAAATAACAAATTATATGATGATGATAAGTTTGGCGATGTATCTTTAAATAATGTGCAAGGAAAAATAATATTTGATAATGTAACATTTAATTACCCTAATGAAGATATTACCTTAAAAGATTTTTCTGTTTCGTTTGTACCAAATAAAAAAATAGCGGTAGTTGGAAAATCAGGTCAAGGTAAATCAACATTATTTAATTTAATAACTAGAATATTTGATCCTAAAAGTGGTAATATCTTTTTGGATAATGTTAATTTAAAAGACTTAAGTGAAGAGTCTTTAAGAAAGAATATATCTATAATAAGACAAGAACCATTTTTATTTAATAGAACCATAAAGGAAAACTTTACGGTTGTTAAACCAAATATAACATTAAATGAAATTAAGAAATATTGTAAAATGGCTTATTTAGATGATTATATTGAAAGTCTTCCAAATAAATATGACACTAAGTTAGGTGAAGGTGGTGTTAATTTATCAGGAGGTCAAAAGCAAAGGCTTTCAATTGCAAGAGCACTAGCTAAAGAAAGTAAGGTAATATTATTTGATGAGGCAACTAGTGCACTTGATAATGAATCACAAGGATACATAAAAAAGGTAATTGATAACTTAGTAAAGAATCATACGGTAATAATAATTGCACATAGATTATCTACAATAGTGGATTCAGATATTATTTACATAGTAGATAATGGTAAAATACAAGATCATGGAACTCATAAAGAATTACTTAAGAATAGTATAGTATATAAAAAATTGTATGAAAACGAAGATAAAAATTAGTCTTTGTTTTTTGAATATTTACTTTTAATTTACATAAAATAAAATGTATAAACTTTTTTAGCACTCATACTTGACAAGTGCTAAAAATAGTGGTATAACATAATTAGAAAGGAAGATGAGATATATGAGTTTAATCCCAAGAAATTATTTCGGTGATATTTTTGATGACTTTATGCCACCTAAAAAGGAAGATAATATGAAGTGTGATATCTATGAAAAGGACGGTGATTACCATATAGATATGGATGTTCCTGGATTTGGTAAAGATGAAATAAAAATCGAGGCTAAGAAAGATTACTTAACTATTACAGCAGAAAAATCTAGTGAAGTAAATGATGAGGATAAAGCTAAGAACTACATTCATCGTGAAAGAAGTTATGGAAAATACCAAAGATCATTTTACTTACATGATTTAGATTCTGATAAAGTAGAAGCAGAATTTAATAATGGAGTTTTAAGTATTATCGTTCCTAAAAAAGAGGAAACAGAAGATAAAAAATACATCGAAATTAAATAATAATTGTACAAAGATGCTAAGTGTAGCATCTTTTTTTGTTGTAATTTAATAGAAACTATGCTAGAATATGTAATCGATGTAGTATTAAGTAGTAGTAAAAGTAAAAAGTCAGGTGATTTTTATGAAAAGTGAAATAAATAAAACTGGAGCTAAAGTAAGAGAAAAAATTCATCCATTATATTTAAAACTTATGAAAATAGTTGATGATAAGGAACCAATCATAGTAAATCCAGAAAAATTAACTGAAATACAAGAAAAATATTTTGATAAGAATATTCCAATTAGTTTTTGTGCAAATCATACTAATTCTCATGATATTCCAGTAGCAGCAAAAGCGGTAAAAAAACATTTTTACGTTATGATAGCAAAGGAAGGATTAACGTTAATACAAAAGATAGGATTTTTCTTAAATGGTGCAGTATTTATAAAAAGAGATAATAAAAAAAGTCGTAAAAACTCGCTTTTAAAACTTATTTCAGCACAAAAAAATAAATTATCTACACTAGTTTATGCTGAGGCATCATGGAATAATAAGGAAGAAAAATTGATGAACAAGTTATATACTGGAATCATAGATGCATCAAAAGAAACTGGTACTGATATTGTACCATTAATATTTATATATGTTGATGATGTGTGTTATTGTAAAATAGGAGATCCTATACACGTTGATATTAATAAAAGTTCAAGAGAACAAGCTGATGAGTTAAGAGATATTATGGCAACTATGATGCAGGAATTACTAGAAGAAAAAACAAATTTTTATCCCGAAAGAAAAATATTAAAAGAAATTGAACTTTTAGCAGATAATTGGGATAATCTTCCATCATCAAAGATGAAGAGATTGATGACTCTTAGAAATAAATTGTGTAATGTAAAAGAAGATGCTAAAAAAGAATTTTTTGATAATGTTGAAAAAAACTGGAAAGAGTGCCCAGGTTTAGATAGAGAATTTGAATCAAAATGTATTTATAAAGATGGAGATTCACCAGACGAAGTTTTTTCTCATTTGGATAAAATACAAAAAAATGAAAAAACAAAATTTTTATTTAATCCTAATGTAACAGGATACAGAAGATAGAAATTAAGTTGTTACTATCTTTTTATTGTGCTATAATTATACCGTAAAGTAGGAGGTTGTATGACGAATTTATATTTTCCGGTATGTGGTTTTTTTATAGCAAGTTTACTTGTTACAGTTTTTTTTAGTAAAAAAAGAATAAAAAATTCTGAAACTAAGTGGTTTTCAGGACTGTTATTAACAAGTTTTTTAGATTCTATATTAATGGTTGCAATAATTTATATTGCATATGTAAATCCATTAAGTAAATCATTATATATTTTAAATAGATTAGATTTTTTACAATATATTTTCTGGGCTAGATTTTTCTTTCTTTATTTTTATGAAATTACTTTTAGAACTGGAAGAAAAAGTAAAAGCAACATGCCAATAATAACTTTTATTTTTAATATAATTGTATTTGCTTTTATAATTATTATGCCACTTCATATTCACACTAAAAATGATATTATGTTTGCATCTGGAGAATCTGTTAATATCTTATATGGAGCATGTGCATTATATTTCCTTATGATATTAATTTGCGTTATTTGTAACTTAAAAAGAATTAAAAATAAGAAGTTTTTGCCTTTGCTAGCATTAATTATATTGGTTTTTATAATCTTTATAGTAAGAAGTGTAACTCCTGGATTGTTAATAATTCCTGTTGTATTATCATATATTGATTTAATCATGATATTTACAATTGAAAATCCAGACGTAAAAATGATTTATGAACTTAATAAAAACAAGAGATTATTAGAAAGTATGAGTGAGGAAAAGTCTAATTTTCTATTTAGTATGACTCAAGATACTAAAAAACCAATTGATAATATATTAGAAGTAAGTAAAATGTTAGAGACTGCTGATAAAAAAGAAGATATAAAAACAGGTGTAATGGTAATAGAAAATAATGCTAGAGGTCTTAAAAACATAATAAATAACGTACTTGATATATCTAATATTTCTTCTAGTAAGTTATCTACTCTTAATGAAACTTATAATGTTTATACGTTAATTAATACTTGTTTAAAAACAGTAGAAAGAAATATTAATGATAAAGTTGTTTTAAAGACTAATATTAGCAAGAACATACCTACTGAATTGTATGGTGATTCTGTTAAGTTTAAACAAGTTTTAAGTAGTATATTATTAAATGCTGCTAAGTTTACAAAAGAGGGTTATATAGAAGTTAATGTTAATGAAATTGTTAAGTATGATGTTTGTCGTTTAATTATAGAGATTAATGATACAGGATGTGGTATGACTGTTGAAAAATTAAATGAGCTATTAAAGAGTAACAGTGATTTAGAAGATACCGATTTATTAAAACTAAATGATTTAGATATTGACTTAAAGCTTGCTTTTAAAATTATTAAAAAATTAGGTGGGCATATAAATATTAAGAGTGAAGAAAAAGTAGGTAGTACTTTTACAGTGGTATTAGATCAGAAGATAAAATTAGAAAGACCTTTATATAGTAAGTATATTTTTAACAAGAAAAAGGTAATAGTTGTAAGTAATAGTCTTGAAACATTAAAAGATATTAATACTTTATCAAATAAGTATGATATTGATTTATTAGCTACTATGTATAGTAATGATCTAATTCAAAGAGTGTTAGATGGTGAAGAGTTTGATATTATAATTTTAGAAGATGAAATGACTCCTCTAAGTGGTTATACTGTATTAGGAAAATTACAAGAAGTAAAGAAAAATTATAATATACCTACTATTGTTATGTTAAAAAAGGATAAAGAATCAATTAAGGATCATTACATAGAAGATGGTTTTAATGGATATATAAGAAAGCAAAATCTAGAAGAAGACTTTGATAAAATAATAAAAAAATATATTTAGTGATAGTGTAAAAGAAAACATTGTTTACTGTTTTCTTTTTTTATTTCTCATGCTATAATCTATACAGAATATATATAGAATAGGAAGGGTAATTTATGACAGAATTAGAAAGAATAGATGGGTATTTTAGAGCGGCTAATTATTTATCTGCTTGTCAACTTTATTTGCTAGATAACCCTCTTTTAAAAAGACCACTTAAAAAAGAGGATATAAAGAAAAAAATAGTTGGTCACTGGGGAACTGTTCCAGGTCAAAACTTCATTTATACTCATTTAAACAGGGTAATTAATAAATATGATTTAGATATGATATATATATCAGGTCCAGGTCATGGTGGTAATTTCATGATAGCTAATACATATTTAGAAGGCAGTTATACAGAAAAGTATCCTGAAATTACAATGGATGAATCTGGAATGAGAAAATTATTCAAAAGATTTTCTTTCCCTGGAGGAGTTCCAAGTCATGTAGCACCTGAAACACCAGGATCAATTCACGAAGGTGGAGAACTTGGATATAGTCTTTCTCATGCATTTGGTGCTGTTCTTGATAATCCTAATTTAATTGCAGCTTGTGTTGTTGGAGATGGAGAAGCTGAAACAGGTCCCCTTGCAACTAGCTGGCACGGAACTAAGTTTTTAAATAGAAAAACTGATGGAACAGTTTTACCAATACTTCATTTAAACGGTTATAAAATTAGTAATCCAACGGTATTTTCTAGAATGAGTAATGAAGAATTAGCAAGTTTTTTCTTTGGACTTGGATATAAACCTTACTTAGTAGAAGGTGACGAAGTACTTAGTATGCATCAAAAGATGATGGCAACAATGGACTCTGTTATAGAAGATATAAAAAACATTAAATCATCTGATGATAAAGAATTAAAATGGCCAATGATAATTTTAAGAACACCAAAGGGTTGGACTGGACCTAAAGAAGTAGATGGTAAAAAAATAGAGGGTTCTTTTAGAGCACATCAAGTACCAATTTCAATGGAAAAAGAAGAGCATTTAAAAATACTTGAAGATTGGCTTAGAAGTTATAAACCAGAAGAATTATTTGATGAAAATGGTAAGTTAAAAGAATGTTATAATATTTGTCCTACTAATAATAAGAAAATGGGTTCTAGTTTATATACTAATGGTGGATATTTAAGAAAAGATTTAATTATGCCTGATTTTAGAGATTACAAGGTAGATGTAACAACACCTGGTGGTATAAAAAAACAAGATATGTTAGTTGCTAGTTCATTTATAAGAGATATATTTAAATTAAATGAAGAAAATAAAAACTTTAGAATATTTGGACCTGATGAAACTATGTCTAATAGGTTGTATGATGTTTTTGAAGAGACTAGTCGTGATTGGCAATTAGATATAAAAGAAAATGATGAATACTTAGATAAATCAGGTAGGGTAATGGATTCATTCTTATCAGAACACATGTGTGAAGGAATGCTTGAAGGTTACTTATTAACTGGTAGACATGGATTTTTCGCTAGCTATGAAGCATTTATAAGAATAGTTGATTCAATGGCAGCACAACATGCTAAATGGCTTAAAGTATGTAATGAAATTTCTTGGAGAAAACCTATTTCTTCGCTTAACTTTATACTAGCATCTAATGTATGGCAACAAGATCATAATGGATTTACTCATCAAGATCCTGGATTTTTAGACCATATAGCAAACAAAAAAGTTGATGTTGTTAGAATGTATCTACCTCCAGATGCAAACTGTTTGTTATCTTGTATTGATCACTGTTTAAAAAGTAAGAATTATGTTAATGCGATAATTGCATCTAAACATCCGTCATATCAGTGGTTAAACATGGATGAAGCTGTTAAGCATTGTACTAATGGTATTGGTACATGGGATTTTGTATCAAATGATGATGATCCTGATATTATAATTGCATGTGCAGGTGATACTCCAACAGTGGAGGCGATAGCAGCAACTAAAATATTAAAAGAATACTTACCAACTATTAAGATAAGATTTATTAACGTAGTTGATTTAATGAAGTTAGATTCTACTACAAACCATCCACACAGCTTATCTGATGAAGAATATGATAAGTTATTTACGGTAGATAAACCAATTATATTTGCATATCATGGATATCCTACTTTAATACATGAACTTACATATTTTAGACATAATCATAATATACATGTTCATGGATACGTTGAAGAAGGAACAATAACAACTCCATTTGATATGAGAGTAAAAAATAAATTAGATAGATATAATCTTGTAATAGATGCAGTTAATAACTTAAACTTAGGAGATGAAAAAAATTCTATTATAAAAGATATGAATGATAAGTTAGATGAACATGTTAAATACATAACTGAATATGGACAGGATTTAGAAGAAATAAGAAACTGGTCATTCTAATGTTAACAATAATTGACAAAATTCCAACTAAAATTGCTAGATTTATCATATATTAACTGATATTATATTTGGGAAAAAAAGGAAAAGAGGTAGTGTATGAAATTTGAAGACAAATTAATAAAATTAAGAAAAAAAGAGTCTTTATCACAAGAAGCTTTAGCTGAAAAGCTAGATGTTACAAGACAAACTATTTCTAAATGGGAGCTTGGTCAAACTAAACCTGACGTGGAAAAGTTAGCACAAATAGCAAAGTTATTTAATGTTAGTGTTAATGAGTTAGTAAGTGATGAAGAATTAAAAGAAGAAGTAGTAGATAAGACGTCTATGAAAAAAAATAAGGGTGAAAGAAAAATAGTATTATACATACTTATTATAATTTTAATAGCATCATTTGTTACTTTAGTATATAGAGTAGGTAGTGACATCCAAAATAAATATCAGAGTGAAAAGAAAAAGAATGAAAGTATAATTAAAGATATATCAGATAAAATTAATGAAGGTATTGATAGTGTAAATGATGATGAAAAAACAAAAGAAGAAATAGAAGAAGAAAGACAAGATAAAATAGATGACTTTAATAGAAATTATGAAAACAATTCAGGTTCTCAAACTAAATTTGCTGTTTCGAGTTTAATTGATAAAGCAGTTACTAATAATAAGAAGAATAAAGATCATCTAATTGAATTTATTTTTGATGATAAATCATTTGGAACTGAACCTTCTAGTATAAAAGAAATTAAAAAGTCTTTAACTGATTTTAAAGAATATGATATTCAGTATTATGAAGTATCACTTGATTATGATAAAGATGGTTATATTAATAAGATAACAATAGAGACAATGTAGGAGGGATGAAAATATGTTAATAAATATAATTTTAGTAGTAGTAATAATAATTGCAGGAGTTTTGTTAGCTAGCTATAATAGTTTTATAAGATTAAATAACAGTGTAAAACAAAGTGAATCTAATATAGATGTATTATTGAATCAAAGATTTGATTTATTACCAAATTTAATTGAAACAGTAAAGGGTTATACTAAACATGAATCTTCAACTTTAAAGGAAATAACTGATTTAAGAACAAGTTATCAAAAAAGTGATTTTAGTGTAGAAGAAGCAAGTAAAATAGATAAAAGTTTTAGTAAGGTTATAGCAATTGCTGAAAATTATCCTGAGTTAAAAGCAAATACAAACTTTTTAAGTTTACAATCTGAGTTAAAAGAAATAGAAAACAAATTAAATAGTGCTAGATTAATTTATAATAATACTGTTACAAGATACAACACTAAAGTTGAGTCAGTACCATCAAATTTAATCGCTAAAATGTTTAATTTTGAGAAAAAAGATTTATTTAAACTAGATGAGAGAAAAAAAGAAAACATAAAAGTTAATTTTTAATAAGCATATTAATTATATGCTTATTTTTTTTAATTTATATCACATGTTTTTTTTAAAAGTCATATATATAAAATATAGGGGTGAATAAATTGGTTTGGTTTAGTAATTTAAGTACAACACTTAAGGCATTAATTGCCGGGATGTTTACATGGAGTATAACTGTATTAGGTGCTTTAACTGTTTTCTTTTTTAAGAAAATTAATAGGAAAGTACTCGATACGGTACTAGGATTTTCTGCCGGTATAATGGTTGCAGCATCTTTTTGGTCTCTTATTATGCCATCAATTAATTTATCTGAATCTTTAGGATATACAATATGGCTACTACCTGCGCTTGGTTTTAGTATAGGCGGAGTATTTGTTCTTTTATCAGATAAATTACTTGATAAGGCAATTGAAGGCAATAATAAAATTAAAAAGAATTCCATAAAGAAGAGTATTTTACTTTTATGTGCTATAACGATACATAACATACCAGAAGGTATGGCAATAGGAGTAGCTTTTGGTGGACTTTCTAACAATGCTGGTATTACGTTAGCTGGTACTTTAATGATTACACTTGGTATTGGAATACAAAATTTTCCTGAGGGAGCGGCTGTTTCTCTTCCTCTTAGAAGTGAGGGGTTATCTAGAAAAAAGAGCTTCTTATTTGGAGCGTTATCAGCAATTGTAGAACCTATTTTTGCGATAGTTGGAGCAGCTTTAGTTCATTATGTTAATAATATTTTACCATTGTTATTATCTTTTGCATGTGGATGTATGATACTAGTTGCGGTAAGGGAACTTCTTCCGGAATCATTTTTAAAAAACAAGAATTTATCTACGTTAGGTTTTATAATAGGTTTTGTTTTAATGATGATATTAGATGTAGCATTAGGTTAGTTTGAAGTTAGAATATATTCTAACTTTTTTATTTTTATGTTAGAATATCTTTAGGCATGGAGGTAATCAAATGAAAAAGGTTGTTTTAATAACAGGCGGATCTAGAGGTATTGGCAAAGCAACAGCAATAGAGTTTGCTAAAAATGGTTATAACATTATAATTAATTATTTATCAGATGATAAAAGTGCAGAAGACATAAAAAGTTTTCTTGTGGAAAACTATGATGTAGATGTTATGACTTATAAATGTGATATAAAAGATGAATTAAAAGTTAATAAAATGGTAGAAGACGTAATTAGTTATTTTGGTAAGATAGACGTTTTAATAAATAACGCAGCAATTGCAATAGATACTTTGGTAGAAGATAAAAACAAAGATGATTTTAACAAGATTCTTGATACTAATTTAATAGGACCATTCATTTTATCAAGAAGTGTTGCAAAAGTTATGATGGAAAATAAAAAAGGTAGCATAATAAATGTATCTTCTACTAATGGAATTGATACATATTATGAATATAGTTTAGATTATGATGCATCAAAAGCTGCACTTATTTCACTTACACATAATTTAGCTAAATATTATGCTCCATATATCAGGGTAAATGTTGTTGCACCTGGTTGGGTAGATACTGACATGAATAAAAACTTAAGCTTAGATTACGTAAAAGAAGAATGTGAAGACATATATTTAAAAAGATTTGGTAAACCAGAAGAAATAGCAAAGGCCATATACTTTTTAGCAAGTGATAACGCAAGTTATATAACGGGTGAGGTTTTAAGAGTAGATGGTGGATATAATCATGGTTAGTAAAGAGGTGAGGTATTTATGTATAATGAATTTAATATAAGTAAAGAGGCAAAAGAATTAGTATTAGAAGAAGAAAAAAAGTTAACTGAAGAATTTAAAAAGATAGATGATATGTGCGATATAAATAGTTTGAAGGTTTTAAAAGCATTTAGTGATAATAATGTGTCAGAATCTGATTTTTCAAGTACAACAGGTTATGGTTATGATGATGTTGGTAGAGATAAGATAGAAAAGATTTTTTCTAGTGTTTTAGGATCAGAAGATGCTCTTGTTAGAAGTCAGTTTATATCAGGATCCCATGCACTTTGTGTAGCCTTATTTTCATATTTAAGGCCAGGAGATTTAATGCTTAGTATAACAGGAGCTCCATATGATACATTACACGAGGTAATTGGTATTAAAGAAAATAATAGTTCATTAAAGTCATTTGGTATTAAGTATGATGAAATAGATTTAGTAGATGATGATTTTGATTATGAAAAGATTGAAGATTATATAAAAAATAACAAGGTTAAGTTAATTGAAATTCAAAGAAGCAAGGGATATTCTACAAGGAAAAGTCTTGTTATTAAAAAGTTAGAAAAAGTAATTAAACTAATAAAAAAAATAGATAGTAGCATAATAATAATGGTTGATAATTGTTATTGTGAGTTTGTTGGTGATAAGTCTCCTATTGAAGTTGGAGCAGATATAATAGTAGGATCTTTAATAAAAAACATGGGTGGTGGTATTGCACCTAATGGAGCTTATATAGCAGGTAAAAAAGAGTTAGTAGATCTAGCTGGAGAAAGGTTAACGCTTCCAGGAGAAGGAAGAGAAGTAGGGCCTACTTTAGGGATAAATAAATATATATTACAAGGTATTTTTATGGCACCTAGTGTTGTTGCATCAGCTCTTAAAACAGCTATTTTAACAAGTAAAGTATTAGATAGTTTAGGATATGATGTTGAACCTAAATATAATGAAGAAAGGGCAGATATAGTACAAAATATTATATTTAAAAACGAAGAAGATTTAGTTAGATATTGTGGTGGAATACAAGGCGCATCACCTATTGATTCTGCATCTAAACCAATTCCTTGGGATATGCCTGGTTATGATGATAAAGTAGTTATGGCAGCTGGTGCATTTACTCAGGGATCCTCAATAGAGCTTTCTTGTGATGGACCAATAAGAGAACCATTTATAGCATATCAACAAGGTAGTTTAACTTATCCATATGGAAAAATTGCTATTATGAAGGCAGTTACAGAATTGATGAGAAAAGAATCTAGATAATAAATAATATGTCGTTTTTTGTGGTATAATACATTTGTTGGAAGTGTGGTATTAAATGAAAAAAAAGAAAGTTGTAGTAGTGGTTATTACTGTATTATTAGTACTAGTTTTATCTTTTTTAGCTTACACATTATTCTCAAGTAAGTTATACTTCAAAAATTTGTCTAAAAAGAGTGATTTAGAAGTTTTTACAAAGTATAAAGATAATAATGTAGAAGCTTGTTATGGAACTAAATTTACTTGTCATAAAGTTAATTATACTACTAAGGGTACAGTTAATTATAAAAAGATAGGATTATATAAAGTTAGTTATAATATAAATTATAGAAATAAAAAGTTAAGTAAGGTAAAAGAAGTAAATGTTATTGATACTAAAAAACCTACTCTTAAGGTAACGGGTGTATTTAATAATGTTTGTCCAAATGGTAAATCTAAAGACATATTAATAAATGCTAAAGATAATTATGATGGTGATATATCAGATAAGGTAACTTATACTATTAAAAATGATTATATTACATATGAGGCAAGCGATTCATCAGGCAATAAAACTTCTAAGAAAATTAAGATAAAAATAAATGATAGCGAGAAACCTACAATTACTTTAAATGGAGAGTCTATTATATATCTTGGAACATCATCTAAGTATATTGAAGAAGGTTATAGGGCAGAAGATAATTGTGATGGTGATATAACAAAAAATGTTACTGTAAGTGGAAAGGTAGATACAAGTAAAGCTGGTAATTATACCTTGACATACTCTGTAAAAGATAACTTTGGAAACTCATCTAGTGTAAAAAGAGAAGTAAAAGTATATAAGAAAAATGATTATAATCCAGAAAATGTAACAGGTAGTATTATATATTTAACATTTGATGATGGGCCAGGCCCTTATACTGCTAAATTACTTGATATATTAAAAAAATATGATGTAAAGGCAACCTTTTTTGTAACAGGTTATAATAATAATTATAATGATATGCTTAAAAGAGAAAAAGACGAAGGACACACTATAGCGCTTCACAGTTACTCTCATAGCTATGGAACTATATATACTAGTATAGATGATTTTATGGATGATTTAATCAAAATTCAAAATAAGGTTAAAGATTATACTGGGGTAGAGTCTAAGATAATAAGATTCCCAGGAGGTAGTAGTAATACTGTAAGTAGAAAGTATAAAAATCATATAATGAGTGATTTAACTAAAAAAGTGGAAGAACTAGGGTTTAGGTACTTTGACTGGACTATAGCATCTGGAGATGCTGGAGAAACTAAGGATACAAATAAAATTATTTCAAACGTAACAAATAATCTTAAACCAAATACTGCTAATGTAATATTACAGCATGATATTAAGGGATTTTCAGTAGATGCCGTAGAAAGTATTATACAGTATGGATTATCAAATGGTTATACGTTTGCACCACTTACAATGAATAGTCCGGTTATACATCAAAAGGTTAATAATTAAAGATATTTATTTAGTCATAAGAAATATTTAATAAAGTTAACACATTAAAGTGTTAACTTTTAAATTTTATATTGACTTTAATTAAAAAAAAATGTATCCTAAGAATAGAAAATAAGGAGAGGAGATTATAATGAAAAAACAAAATATAGCAATTATTGGAGTTGTAGCATTTATACTTGCTGTAGCTGTAGGTTATGCGTTATTCAGCGAAACTTTAACTGTTAACGGAACAGCAACTGCAAAAGGTGATTTTGATGTAGAATTTACTAGCGTAGGTGAAATTACTAAAGTTGGTTATACAGAACAAACTGCTGGTACTGAAATTGCTACTATATCATCTGATAAAAACACATTAACTGTTACGGTTAATAAACTTGATTATCCAGGTGCATATGTAGAAATCCCAGTAACTATAACAAATAAAGGTTCAATTGATGCTAAATTAAAAAACATTAATGAAACAGGTTTAACTGAAACAGATAGAGCTGTAAAAGTAACTTATTCTGGCGTTGCAGCAAGCGACACTAAGATAAAGCAAAATGAAACTCAATCTATGACTATTAAAGTTGAATGGGATAAAGATGTTAATAAATCAGCAGAAAACGTTACATTCCAAATTCAATTAGACTACGAACAAGCTGATTAATATGTAGTTTAATTTAAAAAGAAATGATGAAATTCATTTCTTTTTTGTATGTAAAAAAGTAATAATTATTAAAATTTGCGTATACTAAAAGTAAAAAAGTAATTTATTTAAAAGAATAATAATATTTAATTAGTAGATGTTAATATTAATAAAATTATACTATTTCTTTACATTATTTTAATCTATTTTATTATAAAAGTATATATTTGTTGACTAATAAAAAAAGAAAAGTTATTATATAAATGCTAGGAGAATAAATATGAAAAATAAAAGTATTATAATTATTTCGATTATGACTTTTTTAATTATTATATCAGTTGGTTATGCATTATTTAATGAAAGTTTAAATGTAAGTGGTACGGCAACTGCAGAAGGAACATTTGATGTAGAATTCACTTCAGTTAGTGTTCCTACTTGTGTTGGATTTTCAGGAAATTGTAGCTCAGATTCATTAACTTATATATCATCTGATAAGAATACTTTAACTATAACCGTAAATAAATTAGAGTATCCAGGTGCATATGTAGAAATCCCGATTACCGTAACTAGTAAGGGGTCTATACCTGCTGTATTAAAAAGTATAACAGAAACTGGACTTACAACAGATGATGCAATAAAAGTTTCCTACACGGGGCTTAGTGAACTTAAAAATCAAAAAATAGAGCAAAATCAAATACAGAGTTTTAAAGTAAAAGTTATGTGGGATTCTAATTCTACTAAATCTTCTCAAAATGTTCAATTTTCAATAAAACTAAATTATGAACAAGTTACAGCATAATTATTTTTACATAAATATATTTTGCAATTTTTGAGATTTTGTGCTAATATTTTAATGTAAAAATATTAAGGATAAAGAGGTGGTAAAATGAAAAAAAATTTTAAGATAATTATTTTATCACTGATTATATTATCTTCTATTACGTTTGAAGTAATAGGTATGTCTACTTCTTTTGGGTCATTTTATTCATACATTTTAAAACCTCTTATATGGATTTTTATTGGAATAATCACATATTTTTTCTTTAGAAATGTTATTCCAAATTTAAAACATAAAAAAGAGGTGCTTTTTTGTGTAGTAGTTACAACATTAGTGTATTTTTCTTTATATTATTGTTTGGGTTACGTAAAAGGATTTGCGCATAATCCATATAATACAACAATTAAAGGTATATTGCTAAATTTATGGACCTATATTCCAATAGTATTGGTAAAAGAATATGTTAGATATTACATGGTAAATAATGTGGGTACAAGGAAAGTTTTATTTAAAGCTTTATTAATATCCTTATTATTTACTATAATTGAATTAAATGTATATAAATTCAATTCATACTTTGCTAATTCATTAACTACATTTGAATTCATTATTCAAACGTTAGTCCCTAGTTTAATTACTAATTTATATTTAACATATATATCTTATTATGCGAGTTATACTGCCACTTTGATTTATACTGCAATACCTCAATTATTAATGTATTTGCTTCCAATACTTCCAGATTTAGATTGGGCAACTACCTCAATAATTAATTCAATAATTCCATTTTTTTCATATATATATATAAATTATTTAATAAATAAATTGGAAAAAACGTTAGATAGAAGAAAAAATAAAACTGTTGGTATAAGAGGTTGGTTTGCAATGATTGCGTTTGTTATTTTAATGATGTGTTTTGGACTTGGAATGTTTTCAATAGAACCTCTTGTTATTGCAAGTAATAGTATGTTACCCAAGATAAGAAAAGGTGATATTGTAATTATACAAGATAAAGATGTGAATAAAATAAAAAAAGGTGAGATAATTAGATATAAAATGGATAATTATTATGTTGTACATAGGGTTGTGCTAATAAGAAAAGGAAAAGATGGAAAAAAGGAATTTATTACTAAAGGTGATAACAATGATAATGTTGACCTTTTCGCAGTAAAAGAAACACAGGTGGCTGGTGTAGTAAAATTTGATATTCCATATTTAGGTTATCCAACTCTTATAGTTAGTAAACTTTTAAATACAAATGTTGATCAAGAAGTAAGAGTAGATAAGGGAAGAGTAGAATGATTGTCATAATTTGACACAAAAAATATTCTAATAGTTATAAAATGTTATTTTTCTTGAAATTTATAAATAAAATTGATACAATGAACTATGGAGAATTAGATAATGAAAAAGCAAAATATTATAATAGTTATTATTGTACTTCTGTTTTTGACAATGTCAGTTGGTTATTCAGTTTTTAGAATAAGTACCACTGTTCAAGGTAAAGTTGCAACAGCAAAAAATTTAAATGTTGAGTTTAAGAATATTGGTAAAATTGAAGAAATAGGAAGTTCAAATGCTTTTGCCAAAATTGCCGAAGATAATAAAACTGTTATTATTAATGTTCCTAATCTCATGTATAAAGGTGCATATGCTGTTATACCAATAACTGTAAAAAATGTGGGACAATTACCTGCTAAGTTAGAGTCTATAAATGAATATGGTACAAATACAAATTTTCTTGAAGTAGATTATTATGGTATTGCGATAACCGATAAAATTTTACAGCCCGGAGAAGAAGAAATTTTTACTGTAAAAGTATTATGGAAAAATGAATTAGAAAGTAATTTAGAAAGTGAGCAATTTTATATAAAATTTAATTATATACAAGGGTAGAATAAGGAGGTATAAAATGAGAAAGATTAAACTAGACGGAAAAAACATAAAAAAAATAATTATTTCTATTTTACTATTTTTTGCTTTAGTTGTTCAAATTTCATTTTTAAGTTATTTATTTAAAGCAATATCTCCAAATAAAGATAAAAGTACAGTAATAATGGACTATACATCAAGTGGTAAAATTGATTATAAAGTAATTTTAAAACAAAATGATTTTATTGATAATAATTCTTTAACCTCTGACGGAGCATATATTTTAAATTTAATTGATCATATACAATTAACTCCTTCATATAATTTTAAAGCTACTTCTAAAACAAAAGTAACTGGTACAAATAAATTAGTTGCTAAGTTGAAAGTATATTATAAAGAATCTTCGGATAAAAATGATAATCCTGAGGTATTGTCAAAAGAAAAAGTTCTTGATGAAAAAGTTATGAATTTTTCAGAATCAAAATATTCTAGTGTTAGTACATATGATTTATATTTAAATGATTATTTAGATATAATAAATGAATTTCAAAATCAAATCAAAATTTCGATTGATGCTTATCTTGAAGTTTCAGAAGTAAATGTGTTTTCAGGAATTATCGGTGGTGCATCTTATAATGATACTTACACTAATACAATTAAGATTCCATTATCAAACTCAGTAGTAAAAATAGAAAGTAATGCATCTAAAGAAAAAACAAAGTCAGTATATGAAAGTGATTTAGTTAAAACTAATAAAACTGTTATGAGTTACATAGTAATAGCAAATATAATTACTTTTATAATAATTTGTTTTCTACTTAGAAAATTATTTACATTTACTAATAAAACTGAATATGAAAGAGAATTATCAAAAATACTTAGAAATTATGATGATATTATAGTAAACACCTCTACCATGGTAAATGAAAAAGATTATAAAATAATTAAGATAGAAGAGTTTAAGGAAATGTTAAATTTATCTAGAGAGTTATTGCTACCAATTATGAATTACGAGATTAAAAAAGGTGAAGAGACAAAATTTTACATTACAAAGGATGGAATATTATATATTTATTCTTTAATAAGTAAAAAAGAGTTATCAGACAAGAAGGAGAAATAATAGATGGATGATGAATTAAATGTTGTCAGGGTTTTCTTTAGATTAAAGAAAAATGATAATGTAAGTATAGAAAGTGTTTTTAAAAAATATGATGAAATAATGAATAGTAACTTATATGCTGATACTGAAAAACAAAAATATAAAGATTGTTTTATAAAGCTATGTAAACACTTTGATAACATTGCAAATGAATATAATAATAATAAAGAATATACTAAAATTGGTAAAAATTACGTAGAAGATGCTATTACATCATTTAATAAAACTAGGTAATTTATTAATGAAAGTTCAAATACTTTCATTTTTTTATTGTGAAATTTTCTAAAATGTATTATAATCGTTTATGTAAATTGCCCTGTAGCCAAGTGGTAAGGCATCTGACTCTGAATCAGACATGCACTGGTTCGAATCCAGTCAGGGCAACCAAGTAATTATATGGCCCGTTGGTGAAGGGGTTTAACACATCGCCCTCTCAAGGCGACATTCACGAGTTCAAATCTCGTACGGGTCACCAAGTTGATAATAAAGTCGAGCTAAAAAAGTTCGACTTTTTAATTTAATTGTTAAAAACAATTTTATATGCTATTATATTAAATAATTTATTATAGAAATTTATGGGTGGTTTTAAAAATTCTAGAATATATTTTTTAGTTAATTTAAATAGTTTTTATAAAAATAATTAGCTATATTTTATTGTAAAATCAATATAGAAAAAATTAAATTAAGAAAGGAATAGATTATGTCAAAATATTCAGTAAAAACCGAAATAAATGTTATCGATAATAAAATTGGAATAATGAGAATCGGAGACGTTGATTATATATCATTAACTGATTTAGCAAGATATCAAAATCCAGAAGATCCATCAGGTGTAATTAGAAATTGGATGTCTAATAGAAATTCATTTGATTATTATGGCTTGTGGGAACAAATAAATAATGAAAATTTTAATTCCGTGGAATTCCACGTAATTAAAACTGAAGAAGTACCATACAATAGATTTACTATGACTCCAAAGAGATGGAAAGATAAATTTAATGCAATAGGTATTGTTCCAAGCGCAGGAAAATATAGTGTTGGAACATTTGCTCATCCTGATATTGCCTTTGAGTTTGCTAGTTGGTTAAGTCCGGAGTTTAAACTTTATTTAATAAAAGAATTTGAAAGATTAAAGAAAAACGAGGCATACAATCAAAAATTAGAATGGCATGCTAACAGGGTTTTATCAAAAGTAAATTATGTAGTTCATACGGACGCAGTTAAAAATTACATAGTTCCTACGCTAACAGAAGAACAAAAGAAATTTGTGTATGCAGATGAAGCAGATGTATTAAATGTTGCATTATTTGGAATTACTGCAAAAGAATGGAGAAGAGAAAATCCAGAGCTTGCTAAAAACGGAAATATGAGAGATTATATTGATTTGCTTCATTTAGTAATATTAAATAATTTAGAAAATGCAAATGCAGAGTTTATAAAATTAGGTATGCCACAGAACAAAAGACTAATTAGTTTAAATAATTCTGCGAGAAATCAAATGGAAATATTAAAAAATAATAATGGTATTAAAGAATTAGAGCTATTGCAAGAAAGAATAAATAAAAATAATGAAAGCTTTAATTGAAAATAAATATCAAATTTTGATAATAATAAAGTGTCTATAAAATAATAACCATTATATTATCAAACTAGAAAACGAATCAAATGAAGTTAAAATAATGATTTTATTATATGGTTTATATTATTTATAGATAACTCTTAACTTTAATTTAATTATTTGATATAATTTAATAGATGAAAGGACTGATTTTAATGACTAATAAAGATTTAGCAAATTTAATATTTCCTAATATTACTAAAACAATAGAAGATTATGAAAAAATGTATCCAGAAAGAAATTTACCAAATGATGCAGTAGTTACTCGTGCAGCACCATCTCCAACAGGATATACTCATATGGGAACTTTATTCCAAGCCTTTGTTGCAAAAAAAGCTGCAAAGGACACAAATGGTGTATTTTATATAAGAATAGAAGATACTGACAGAGAAAGATTAGTTAGTGATGCAGTTGATGTTATTACTACTGATTTAAAATACTTTGAAATACTACCTGATGAAGGAGTTATATCTGGTGATGAAGAAATAGGAAAATATGGTCCATATACACAAAGTAAAAGAAAAGAAGTATATCATGCTTTTATGAAGTATTTAGTAGAGCAGGGACTTGCTTACCCATGTTTTTGTACTAAAGAAGAAAAAGAAGAAATGACATCTTCTCAAGAAAAGAGAAAAGATAGAATAGGTTATTATGGAAGATATGCTAAATGTCGTAAAATACCTGTTAATGATGCTTATAATAGAATTAAAAGTGGAGAAGTATTTACGTTAAGATTAAAATCGCCTGGCGACTTTAATAAAAAGATTATAATAAACGATTTAATAAAGGGAAAAATATCTTTCCCAGAAAATGACATGGATATTGTAATAATGAAACAAGATGGACTTCCTACTTATCATTTTGCTCACTTAGTAGATGATCATTTGATGCGTACAACTCATATTATAAGAGGTGATGAATGGTTATCATCGCTTCCAACTCACGTTCAACTGTTCGAGGTATTTGGTTTCAAGCCTCCTAAGTATGCTCATATATCTCCAATTTTAAAGGAAGATAATGGGGTTAAAAGAAAGCTTTCTAAGAGAAAAGATCCAGAAGCACAAATGAGTTATTATAGAGAAAAAGGAATACCAGTAAAAGCTGTTGAATTATACTTAATGACGCTTGCTAATACAAACTTTGAACAATGGTTAGATGCTAACAAAGATAAATCATTAGATGATTTTAAATATGATTTTAAAAAGACTAGTAAATCAGGTGGATTATTTGATGTTGAAAAATTACATAATATTTCAAAGAATTACTTAGCAAGAATAAAAGCAACTGAGTTTTACGATATGCTTGTTAATTATACTAAGGAATATGATAAAGAGTTTTATGAATTAATAACTAAGTATAAGGATTTAACAATTGGTCTTTTAAACATAGAAAGAGAACAAAAAAAGCCAAGAAAAGATTATGCAGCATTTAGTGAGGTAAAGGATCTTGTTTGGTATATGTATGATGAATTATTTGATAAAGAAGAAAAAAAATATGAATTTAGTAACATAACAGATAAAGATGAAATATTAAAAATAATGAAAACATACATTGAAAAGTATTATGATGAGTCTGATGAACAACAAACTTGGTTTGAAAAGATAAAGGGTTTATCTGAAGAGTTAGGATACGCAAGAGAAGTTAAAGAGTATAAATTAAATCCTGATAATTATAAAGGTCATGTTGGAGATGTATCCATGGTAATTAGAGTAGCTCTTACAACAAAAGCTATGACTCCTAATTTATATGATATTATGAAGTTATTTGGAAAAGATAGAATATTAAAAAGAATTGAGGAACTAGAAAAAAATATCTAGTTCTTTTTTTTATAAAAATAGAAGGTTTTAAAGATTAATGTTTAATAATTATTATGAAAGGAATTTTAAGTTTAAGATAAGAAAAAAATAGAATACATGAAAAAAATAATAAAAGATGAATTTAAAAACTTAGATAAATATCAATTAAAGGCAGTAACTTCAAATAGAAAAAACATATTAGTACTAGCAGGTGCAGGATCTGGTAAAACTTATACAATAGTGTCAAGAGTAAGATATTTAATTAAGTATATGAATGCAAAACCTAGTGATATTTTATGTATATCTTTTACTAATGATGCTGTTAATAAATTAAAATATGATTTAAATAATAAAGATGTTGAAGTATTAACTTTTCATAAACTAGCTCTTAAAATAATTGGAAGAAAAAAAGAAGTTTTAGCAGAAGATATGTTAACCGATATAATAATTGATACCTTTTCGAACGATAAATTATTTGGCTTATATGAAATGGAAAAGTTTGATATGTATAACTTAGTTAAAACATTTATTAACCTTTTTAAATCAAATAATTATTCATTAGATAAATTTTATACTTTTATAAATAAAGCTAACAC
>CAVAWS010000035.1:0-8319 GCA_963592455.1 Paratractidigestivibacter sp.
AGCACTTTTATTGAACTGCTTTTTTTTTGGCGTCTACTTTACGGGGTGCAGTTCAGGTTAGTCGCTTTTAAAATAAACTTAACTGACTAGATTCTGGCATATCATCAAAAATACCCATCATCTTCATTTTATCTATTAAAGTAGAAGATACTTTTGCTCTTACTTGAACATCTTCTATACTAATAAAGTCACCTTTTTCTCTTTCAGATACTATGTTTTTAGCAACTGAAGAACCTAGTCCATCTATTGATGAAAATGGCGGATATATAGATGTATCATCTTTTACACCCCATACATCAGATAAACTATTATATAACTCTATTGGTACAAATTTAATTCCTCTTGCAGCAGCTTCAAGTGCAACCTTTAAACTTTCTAATTGACCATTTTCTTTATTAGTTGCATCATATCCCTTATTTTGAATTTCTATTATTTTAGCTTTAATAGCATCATATCCCTTTATCATTGTTTCAACATCAACATCAGTTGCTTTAGATGTAAACCATGATGCATAAAAGTGTACTGGCATATGAACTTTATACCAAGCAATTCTAAATGCTGATATTACATATGCTGCAGCATGAGCTTTAGGGAACATGTATTTTATCTTACCACATGAATCAATAAACCAATCTGGTATGTTAGCATCTTCCATAGTTTTTTTATGTTCTTTCCATGTTTCTGGATCTTTTGACGCTCTTCCCTTACGAACAAACTCCATTATTTTGAATGCCTTAATTGCTTTAACACCGTGATACATTAAGTAAACCATTATATCATCACGACACCCAATTACCTCTTTAAATGGTACTATGTTATTCTTAATTAATTCTTGAGCATTACCTAACCAAACATCAGTACCATGTGATAAACCTGATATCTTAATTAACTCGGCAAACGTTGTAGGCTTAGTATCATCAACTAAACTTATTGTAAAAGGTGTTCCAAACTCTGGTATACCAAGAGTACCTGTCTTACACATTATCTCTTCATTAGTTACACCAAGTGCATTAGTAGAGGTAAATATACTCATTGTATCTTTATCATCTAAAGGAACTTTTGTTATATCAGTTTTTGTAGTATCTTGTATCATTCTAAGCTGAGTTGGATCACTATGACCTAATATATCTAGTTTAAGCAAGCACTCTTCTATAGAGTGATAATCAAAGTGAGTAGTCCTCCAAGCACTAGTTGGATCTTCTGCTGGAAACTGAAATGGTGTAAAATCAGAAACGTCTTTATAATCTGGTACTACAACAATTCCTCCTGGGTGTTGTCCTGTTGTTCTTTTAACACCAGTACAACCTGCTGCAAGTCTTTTTATTTCTGCGTCTCTTTTATTAACTTCTTTTGTTTCACAGTACCCCTTAACAAAACCATAAGCAGTTTTTTCAGCTACCGTACCAATAGTACCTGCTCTATACACATTATCATCACCAAATAACACTTTAGTATATGCATGAGCTGATGCTTGGTTTAAATCACTAAAGTTAAGATCTATATCTGGTACTTTGTCTGCGTTAAATCCTAAGAATGTTGCAAACGGCATATCCTGTCCATCTTTATATAAGTCTGCGCCACAGTTTGGACACTTTTTATCTGGCAAGTCAAATCCACTAGAATAAACAGAACCAAGTGGTTTTCCATCATCAAAATTAAATATACTGTGTGAACATTTTAGACATCTATAATGAGCTGGAAGAGGATTAACTTCTGTTATACCCATCATTGTAGCAACAAACGATGAACCAACAGATCCACGGGAACCAACTAAGTATCCATCATCATTAGAGTGTTTAACTAATCTTTGTGCAATTAAGTATATAGGATCGAATCCTCCACCTATTACACCACCTAATTCTTTTTTTATCTTTTTAGCTAGATTCTCATCGTTTAATTCTCCGTCTTCCTCATTCCAGTTTTTCTTAAAATAAGCAGCTAACAAACTATTTACTTCATTAGAACCCTTAACAAGTGTTTCATGAAGGTATTTAAACGTTTCTTCTTTTAACTTTTCATCACTTATGCCAGGATTTTTCTCTTTTAAGTTAGATTCACACACATTATAAACAATGTTACCATATAACTCTGTTGCAATTCTTTCTTCTATGTTATATGGAAGAGGATTACCATACCAGTTATTAGCTTTTTCATATACTAAGTTAGTTACAACAACAGGGCAATCTAGATAACTATTACCATCATCCGATTTAATTCTTGGAGAAAATGGTATACCATGAGTATCAGGAATTACCTCTATTTCATCTACTAAATCTGTAAATAAATTAGTGTTTTTAACAACTATTTCATATGCAAGCTCTTCACCTAAAAAGGTAAAATCATTAAGCATTTCCTTTGTTGTTCTAAAGTGCTGTGATGGTATCTCCTTAATATCCTTTTTAGCTAAAGGATGTCTTCCACCACCTGGTACTTTTTGATTAACAATTATCTCACGATATATCTTATCTTCTCTTTTAAAGTGATGTACATCACCTGTTGCAACTATCATCTTACCAGCACTTTTAGTAGCGTTAATAACTTTTCTTATATGGTTTTCTAGTTCTTCTTCATCTTTAAAATCACCAGTTTGTATCATGTGATTATACACTTCTGGAGGTTGTACTTCTACATAATCATAGAAATTAATAATGTTAGTTAATTCTTCATCATCCTTACTTTTAGCAAGTTGAAATACTTCTGATTCATAACAACCACTACCAATTAATAATCCTTCTCTTAGTTCATTTAACTTACTTCTAAGTATTCTAGGTGTTTTATATAAGTATGTTGTATTAGCTAGTGAAATTATTTTAAATAAGTTCTTTAATCCTTTCTTTGTTTTAGCAATTGCATTAAAGTGATATGTTCTACCAAATTTATGTATTTCATCTTTAGATACTAATCTATCTAAGTCACTAATTTTTTCAAAGTTTTGTGCATCTAGTTTATTTAACATCTTACTAAATACAAGTGCAGTACCTTCTGCATCATAATCAGCTCTATGGTGTGCATCTTCATCAAATGGAACCTTATATCTTTTAACAAGTGCAGATAAACTATGTCTTGCAAAGGCTTGATCAAGTGTTCTAGATAATTCTAACGTATCTATTACCGTGTTTGTAAACTCCCCTAAGTCATATTTTTTCATAGCCATTTCAATAAACGAAATATCAAACTTAGCATTATGAGCTACCATAGGAAGATCACCAGCCCAGTCTAAGAATTTCTTAGTTACCGTCTTTTCATCATCACAGCCTGAAACCATGGCATCAGTTATACATGTTAACTCAGTAATCTTTTCTGGAATATGTCTTTTAGGATCAATTAACTCATCAAACCTATCTACTATGTTTCCATTTTTTACCTTAACAGCACCTATTTCAATCATCTGATCTTCTCCACCAGCGTTAAAACCAGTTGTTTCAGTATCAAATACAACATAAGTAGTACCAAGAAGTGGTAAATCGCTAGGTCTTACAACAATGTATACAGTATCATCAACAAGAGTTAACTCAGTACCATAAAGTCCTTTAAAATGTTTAGACTTATCTTCTATTTTTTTATTATGTCCTTTAATTAGTCCAAATGCAATCGGAAATGCTTGACAACCATTATGATCAGTTATTGCAACAGCACGGTATCCCATGTTAATAGCATTAGTTACAAGTTCACATGTGTGTTTACCTAAATCTACCCTAGTTATTCCATCCATTTGACTCATCATTGTATGAGCATGAAGTTCTACTCTCTTTACTTCGCTATCATCTACTACATCATTATCTTTTGAAGGAATTTTCATAACATTTCTAATGTTTAATACTAAGTCTTTAGCAAACTGATCTTGTTTAACATAACCTTGTATTCTAAACCAACCAGATTTCATTTTCTTACTCATGTTTTTAAAGTCATCTTTATCCTTTGTAAAAAACTTAGCATAAATACTATCTGTGTTATCACTAATCATAAACGTAAGAATCTTAAATGCACTTTTAGTTGACTCAAACTCTTCAACACCAAAGACATAAGCTTCAACAATAACGTTTCCCTCTTCTGCTATTATATCTTTTATTTTAGTAATATTCCCCTTAGGCTCTTCACCATGAATTAAAGGATTATCCTCTTTTTTAGGGGCTAATTTTTCTTGCTTTAATTCTTCTTCTAATTCTTTTTTTACTAATAAAGCATTTTCAGGATTAATTAAAATGTCTAACTTTAACTTTTTAAAGCCTAAATCTACGTAATAATCCAAGATAGAATCAATATGGTTTCCTATTATGTTTTGTTCTGCTATATTATCTACTTCTATTGTAAGTTTATAATTATCATAAGATACTTTCTTTTCCATAAATAATTCTTTCATAGGTTTAGTTAAAGAACTATTTAAAATAGCATCCTTAAACATATCTACAGTGCTAGAATAATCTAAGTTTCTAACTATAAGCTTTATAGAAACAGACTCCATATTATTAAACACTGAACTAATATTATCATCTATGTAAGATGTACAACTATCAGGTAATTTATCATCAATTTCTATTTCAAATACGCCTTTTGTTCTTTCTTTATTTAATTTTAGTTTTAATATCTTACCAGTTTCAAAATACTTATAATACTCATTTGGTAGTTTAAGTTTATCTAATAACAATTTTAATTTATCATTCATATCTATCACCATACTTCACACTAATTCATATTATATCATTTATTATTTTTTTATAAAAGAAAAAACGGCATATTTAACCGTTTATTTTAGTATGTTAGATAGATTTTTTAAGGAGTAACCCTTCATTTTTATAGTATCAATTATAATATTATAATTATTCATGTCAAATTTATCTAAATCATAATATATAATTGCACCATTTTTTAGTTTTTTCTTTAGATCTATTAAACTTAAATTTACCATGTTAGTTGAAATAGTATGCATATTATTTTTCTTACATATATCTAAGTATTTATCATTTTTATCTAGGTTAAGGCAAAATAGAGATCTATTTAGTGTAATACTTTCAATTATATTATTAGTTAGCATAATTTTCTTCTTATCATACTTATTATTATAACCAAAATTATATACGTTTTTACCTAACTTTTCTACCTCGCTTGTATTATCATTTAAGTATGAACCATCTACAAAGTAATTTATGTATGAATTATTTTTATTATTAATTAGCTCATCAACGTTTTTATTATTTTTAATACCAAATATAAGGTACACTTCTTTTTTTGTATAATTACCCCTTATTATGTACTTATCATATGTGTTTACAGCAGAATCACTAGATGTCTTAGTTTCATATACTATTTTATTTTTATCAAAAGAGTTATTTTCTTTCATGTTTGAATAAGATTTTTTAACATTTACACTTATCTCATTTGATCCACAAACTAGTGTATTACCATTTATTATTCCACTTACTTTTTTAACATCGTTTTTCTTTTTATATTCTTTTACACTAACCATTATTGGATCTTTACTTTTTATTTTATCTGCCACTTTATTTGTATAAAAAAAACTAAATATGAGAAGAAGAATAATACCAAAAAGTTCAAGGGTTTTCTTCATTTATATCACCTAGTTTATAATATGAATTAAATATACTAGATATTAAAAAAACAGCTTATTTATAAGCTGCTACTGGTTTAACAAGGTATGTATTTACCATGTAATTATTTCCATAAGAATCTGTTTTTACATTCCAATTAGAAAGTTTAACATCGCTTAAAGCTTCTTTATCATACCCGTCTATCCAAATTCTAACTTCTATTTTAGACGTTCTATCAACGTTTGGAATACTAAAAGATGTATTACCACTTAAATTTTCCTTTTTCTCTAAATCGTTTTGCATACCCTTAGAATCCGTGTATTTTACTTTATATGAATATTTTTCATTACCAGTCATATTAATGGTAAACTTTCTAGGATTCTTTTTATCAGTAGTTAAATAAACTTTGTTTTTAGACTTTAAAGCTTCTTTATACTCACTATTATCTATAGGACTATAATAACCTTTTACAGTAAATTCTTTATAAGTATATGAAGAGTACTCATTTTTAGTCTGAACAAATTTCCAATTACTAGGTGAAAAGTTACCTGCTTTGCTAGTTAAATTAACAAAGCCAAGTTTTACCTTCCATGTAACATTTTCGTTTCTTTTAGATGTAAAATTTATCTTAAAATCATCTTCATAAGTATCAATAACTTCTTGACTATCTTTTACCCATTCATTATTTTTTAAGTAATACGTAGTATATTTATAAGACGCATTATACTTTCTAATTGTAGATGGTATTTTAAAAGTCATAACATAATCATGATTTTCATCATACTTTTCTTTAACACTAAAACCATTTTTATTCTCTATTGGTCCAAAGAACTTTACAAGTGTGTCATAATAAATAACTTCAACTGGATTTTCATTTTTAACATCACAAATAAAAGAGAAGAAAAGTAACGCTGCTAATAAAAACGAAACAGCTATCATTATCTTTGACTTAAAAATTAATTTTTCGGTAGCAAGTTTTGGTCTTCCTACTTTGTACTTAGTATCATCTTTTAAAAGCCAATCTCTCATGCCCATACTAACACCTCTTTATTTTATTCTTTTTATTTTTTATAATCCAATATCTTCTTATGTATTCCAGGTTCTACTATGTCTAACGTTGAAATACTAAGATCTAAAGACTTCTTATACTCACCTTCAAAAAATAAGTTTTCCGCCTTTAAAAGGCCTTCATCTATCATTGGTTTAGATGATCTATACCTGTTTCCATAAACTATTGCATACTCACTTAAAAGAGCATGTTTAACCATTGTAGCTGTTGTGTTATGAAGTTTAAAAGCTAAATCTCTAGCAGTATTAACCCTTATATTTAACGTATCTACATCTATTGGCTTTTTATTTAACTCTTTTTGTATCTCGTAAATAGCATCTGATGCCTCTTTTAACTCAACATAATAATTATTTGGAATAATTGGAAGTCTATTCTTTCTTATTTGATACTTAGACTGTTTTAATAAAAGCTTAATATCCTCTAACTGACTTCTTGCCCTTTGTTCATCTTCATGTAAGTTACCTACTTTTTGTAATAAATTATTAACCTTTTCATGAAGCTTAGATAGCTTTAATGCAATTATCTCTAGCTCCTGATTTAACTTAGAAAAAGCAAAAGTATGATTATTATCTAACTGCATTAACTTTTGATAATCCTCTTTAATTGATGCTAATTCTTCTTTAAATAACTTTAGTGATGTAAAAGTATCATCTGTTATATTGTAATTTTCCTTCATTTCAGGAAGTTTTTCATCAAAGGCAGTTAAAACCTTATATACGTGTTTTATTGTCTTCTTAAAGTTCTTTAAACCCTCTTCATAATACTTTCTACTTAGTTTTTCTGTTTCAAAATCATTAAATAAAGAATCATAATAATCAAGTATAGTCTTTAATTCAAACGAAACATCCTCCAAGTTTAAAACCCTTACTCTATCAAATATAGAACTTACTTTCTTTTCAGTTTCAACAATGTTATATTCAACATTTAAATAATCTAATTGATAACCTTCCCTAGTTAATCTTATATACTCACTAGATACATCTTCTGTTCTTTTTGGAATAAGACTTTTACCCATAAGCATAATCTCAGGCATCTCATTAATAACAATACTCATATGATCTAGCATCTCAGTTAACCCTTTAACAACGTAAATAACCTCATCATAGTCTTTCTTTTCCATAACAATCTCAAACTCTTCAAACCTTTTCTCAATCGTTTCAAATTGTAATTCTATTGTTTTTGTAGTTTCTTCATAGTCACTTTTAGCTGACTCAAACTTACTTTTTAAACTTCGGTACTGACTCTTTAATTTTATTACAGTAGCTCTATTTTTTTCCTCACTTAAAGTTATTTCCTTTATTTCAGACATTATTTTCTTTACCTTAGTCTTAATTTCAGCTAATTTTATTTCAATTTCAGCAATCTTTTCATAAACTTCCTTAGAAGAAGACTTTTCAACCAAAAAATCAGCCTCTATTAACATATCATTAATGTATGGAATAGTTTCTTTTTCTATTATGTCAAACTTTAACTTCCATGTATTATACTTTTCTTCTAATTTATTATTTTTAATTAAAGCTTCTACTTTTGATAACTCACTTAAAACTGGCACGTTTATTAAAAGATTTTTCTCTTTTTCTAGTTCATCTAATGCCTTATACATTCTTTTTTTCTTCTTACTTTTAATAACAGAGATTAATATAACTATAAATACTATTAAAAAAACAATTAAAGTACCTATATAAAGACCCTTAGTCATAAACA
>CAVAWS010000036.1:0-8444 GCA_963592455.1 Paratractidigestivibacter sp.
ACTTATAACATAATCTGTGAAAATTTCCCAGCCTATTTCCTTATGAGAATTAGCCTTATCTTTTTCAACAGTTAATACGGTGTTAAGCAAAAATACACCTTGCTTTGCCCAATCAGATAAATCAGTATCGCATCTATCTATATTTAAGTCATCTTTTAACTCTTTAAAAATATTTCTAAGTGAAGGAGGCGTCCTAACTCCCCTTCTAACTGAAAAGGATAATCCCATTGCTTCTTTTTCACCATGATAAGGATCTTGCCCTAAAATAACAACCTTTATATCCTTAAAATCCGTTAACTTAAATGCATTAAATAAATCATTAGCAGGAGGATATATAGTTTTAGATAATCTTTCTTCCTTAACAAATTCCTTTATGTATTTAAAATAGCTTTTTTTCATTTCATCTTGTAATACTACATCCCAGGTATTATGAAACATATAATCAACTCCAAACATCTATATAATATCATGTTAATAAAATCTTTTCAAATTATTTATTATACCTTTTTTCTTCCTGTCATATTAGCTAGTATAAGCTGATGATCACTTCCAGTATTCTTATAAGTTTTTACCTCATCAACACTTAAATCAGAATCTCTATATAAAATATGATCCAAAGCCAAATTAAGTGGTTTATATGTATTACCTAGTGGTAACGCTGCATCACAAAATGAATTTCTTAAACAAAACTCACGTAAATCACCACTTATATCTGTATTCATATCTCCCATTATAATTTGTTTATCATTATAAAATAAATTTAGCATTTGTTCTATAGGTCCATTCTCACTAAATGTTTTTCTTTGAATATTTTTTAAATTACTCGCATGAACATTTAATATACCATAATTATCCATATTATCACTAAAATTTATATATGTTGCTATTCTAGGAAAAACAGACCCTTTAAACTTACTTTTAGTTTTAAGTATATCGTCAGAAATATAAAATGTTTTAGAAAATATAACCTTTCCTTTATTTTTTTTAATCATTATAGGACATGCTTCATCAGATATTCCTATACTTCCTCTAAAATCACCATATATATCATAGGCTCCTTTAAAATACTTTTTTAACCAATAATACTCATCCTTAGTAACTTCTTGAAGACCAATAATATCTGGTGACGATTGAAATATTAATTCAGTATTTTTTAAAACACCATCCATATATACATTTCTACCGCGCAAAATTTTATCAGCAGACTTATTTTTTACATTAAAAGTTGCAACCTTTAACATGTTAATACCCCCCCCAAACAAAATCTGTATTAATTCGTTTATTATAACATACAAAAAAAGAAAAAACTACTTATGGTAGCTTTCGTTATTTATTATCTTAAATGATCGATATATTTGTTCTAACAATAATATTCTAAATAATTGATGAGGAAAAGTAAGTTTAGAAAAAGATAAACTAAAATTTGATCTTTGTTTAACATCAGATGATATACCATTTGATGAGCCTATTACAAAGACAATATTATTAGAAATGTTCTTGTCTATGAACTCAGATAACATAACTGAATCCATTTCTTTACCATTTATTTCTAACGTTACAACAAAATCATTATCCTTTATTTTAGATAATATATTTTTACCTTCTTCTAACAATGTTTTTGTTACATCATAGTTATAGTCCGGTAATTCAATTATTTCTAATTTAGTATACTTAGATAATCTTTTTTCATACTCTTTTATAGACTGAGCAAAAAACTTTTCTTTTATTTTTCCTACACATATTATTTTTATCATATTTCTATTATATCCGTCCTAATCTTTTGTTTAGCAATCATTATATTCTTAATGTTTTTATTGTTTTCTTTTAATGTTCTTTTTAATGTATTTAATGCTAAATCATATGTATTATTATCATCACTTAAGTGGGCTAAAACTATTGTACTTGTTTTATCACCAATAAACTCTGATAAATAATATGATGCGTCATTATTAGATAAGTGTCCTTTATCACCTAAAATTCTTTGTTTCAAATAAAAAGGATATTTACCATTCATTAGCATTTCAACATCATGATTACTTTCCATTATATACATATTATGATTTTGTAATTTCTCATAATATCTTTTATTAATATATCCCGTATCTGTTATATATACTAGTGATTTATTATCTGATTTTACTATAAAACCAACAGAACCACTAACGTCATGCGACGTTTTTATAATATCAACTTCTATATCACCTATTTTTACATTATTTGTTTCATATATTTCATAATTATCATAATTTATATATTCACCAAGAAGACTATAAATTACTTTATTAACATATAACTTAGGATGATATTTTTTTAGAAAAACCTTAAGTCCTTGTATATGATCCACGTGGGTGTGTGTTATTAATACTGCTTGTATTTCCTTTGGATCCACATTTATTTCATTTAACTTTTCTTCTACATAAGCCTTAGTAACACCAAGATCTATTAAGATCTTGGTGTTACTACTTTGTATTAATGTACTATTGCCCTTACTACCACTTGATAAAACGCAGACTTTCATTATTTAAATAATATTAGTGGATCCGTACAAGTTCCTTTATAAGGAGCTCCACCTACCCAAAGTCCAAGGTGTAAGTGTGTACCAGTTGAACGGCCAGTACTTCCCATAGTTCCTATTTGCTGACCTTTTTGAACAGTCTGTCCAGGCGATACTAATTTAGAATTTAAGTGGGCATATAATGTCCAATAACCATTACCATGATTTATTATTATATTGTTACCTAAACTCCATGCAGAGTTACTATTTTCAACTGTTCCTGCTCCTACTGCATATATTGGAGAACCACTACCAGAACCAGCAATATCTATACCTTGGTGTAATCTACCCCAACGATAAGCAAATGGGCTTGATATATAATATGGTGATACTGTTGGCCATGCCCAGTCTCCAGCTGTTGCAACAATACTATAATTACCTGAAGTTTGTTTTGTACCAACCTTTACTACTTTGTTAACAGAAGGAGTAATTGTTTCAGTACTAACAATTACTATGTTTGCAGTAGCACCATTATCATACTTTATCTTAGTAGTTAATCTATCAGTACCATTTTGGCCTTCCGTTACAACCTCTTTTGTACCATAATCTAAAGTATCATCATTTTCTTCTGTTGTTTTAAATTGACTTTCTTGATCAAACACCTCATGTTTTTCAACTATTACATCAATTACTGGATTAATTAATCCAACCTTTACTTGTTGTCCAGGAGATAACAAGTTATTTTCACTTGTAAACTCTGGGTTTACTATTAAAAATTCTGAAGTAGCTAATTTGTTAGCATAAGAAATAGATTCAATAGTATCTCCCTCTTGAACAGTATAATATTGATCATCTTTTAGTTCACCAAACATTAAATACTTAGTCAATACTTTTTCATCGATAAAAATATCTTCATCTGTTGAAATATAAGACTCTTTCATAGTTATATTTTGTCCTATATAAATATCTTCTATTAAACTACCAGTGTCTTTTATTTCTTCTTGAGAATCATTCTTAAAATTATTGTAATCTTTTTCTGAAACAAAAGCCTTTACAACTGATTTTATTGCTTTATCTAGCATATCTTTATTAAGTACATTTATTACTATTTTTTCTTTTTTTACTTTTTCATCAGTTTCATCATTATTTGAGGCAGCTTCATCATAAGGATTTATAGTAACTTTATAACCCTTTATTGTAAATGGTTTTTCTTTTTTTATTATATTATGAACCTGTTTTGCAGATAAAATCTTTTTTTCATAAGTTGTACACTTCTGAATATCAACTCCTGTAGGAATATATACCTTATTTACTTTATACTTTTCCTTTAGTTCCTGTTGTTCATTATTAATATAATCCTCTAGCTCTTTTTTATTTTTTATATTTCCTATTACTTTTCCATCTAAATAGACTTTATAAACATTCTTTGGTGAAAGTTCATATCTATCGGCAAAGTTAACCATTAACATAATAACAACAGCAAGTGCTATAGAAATCAAATAAATAAACCCCATTTTTAAATTCTTCATCATACTTATTCACCATTCTCCCTTTGAAAATTAACCATTGTACTTACATCCATTTTAAATAATAATTCAACAGTTGAAGTAGGACCACTTCTATTTTTTCCAATTATTAATTCTACTATACTAGCATTATCATCTCTTCTTTTTGTTTTATCATAATAATCATCTCTATATAAGAATGAAACTATATCGGCATCCTGCTCTATAGATCCTGATTCTCTTAAGTCGCTCATGATAGGTCTTTTATCCTCACGAGCTTCAACGGCACGTGATAATTGTGCCAAGGCAATTACTGGAATACCTAATTCTAGGGCCATCGTTTTTAATCCTCTAGAAATTTCAGAAACCTCTTGTTGACGATTACCAGATGATCCAGGTGGACCTGATATTAACTGCAAGTAATCTATTACAACAAGACCTAACCCATTTTCAGAGTTAGCAAGTCTTCTACATTTACTTCTTATTTCTCCAATTGTAATACCTGGTGTATCATCTAAGAATAGATTAACATTAGATAATTTGCTTATTGCCTCACTAAGTCTTCTCCAATCATTATGTTCTAATCTTCCTGTACGCATTTTATTACTATTTATTTGTCCTAAAGACTGAAGAATTCTATTAGCCAACTGTTCAGCACTCATTTCTAAGTTGAATACCGCAACTGATTTATTTTGGTGCATAGCAGCATATGTTGCAACATTAAGACCAAATACAGTTTTACCCATGGCAGGACGAGCAGCAACTATAACTAACTGACTTGGTTGAAGTCCTGATGTTAACTTATCAAATTCTATAAATCCTGTTGAAAGACCAGTTATATCAGAACCTAACTCAGATAACTTTTCTAGATTTTCTTGTTCTTTATATACAACATCTCTTATTGACTTAAACTCTGTTGTTTTACGCATATTAGCAATTCTTAAAATCTTCATTTCAGCATCTGCTAATACATCATAAATAGAATCCTCAGAAGTATAAGCTTCATTTGCTATATCAGTTGCAGTTTCTATTATTTTTCTTCCAACTTGTTTTTCTCTTAAAATACCAATATAATACTCAACGTTAGCAGCTGACGGAACAGAATCAATTATTTCAGATAAATATTCTATATTTCCAACTTGACTTAATATTTTTTTATCATTTAATCTATCTGTTACAATTGTTATATCAACAGGTACTTGTTCATTATTTAATTCTTGTAATACATTAAATATTTTAGCATTTTGGTCACTATAAAAAGACTCTTCACTTAATTCATCACAAATCTTTTGAAGAGCTACCTTTGATAAAAAGGCAGAACCTAAAACAGCTTTTTCTGCATCTAAATTACTCGGTGTTTTTCTATCTGCCATTTTCATCAGCTCCTTACTACTTATTTTATTAATTCTACTCTTACACTTGCTACTACTTTTTTATGTAAGTTTAATTTAACATCATGAAAGCCTAAAGTATTTATAGGCGTATCTATTACTATTTTTTTCTTATCAATCTTATATCCTAATTTTTCTAGTTCTTGTGCTATTTGTTTAGAAGATATGTTTCCAAACACTTGATCTTGATTACCAGTTTTTACTTTAAATTTTATTATTTTATCACTTAATTCTTTTTTTATCTTATTACATTTTTCTATTTCTAAGCGTTCTTCCTCGGCCGCTTTTTTATTATTTATATCTAGTATTTCTTTACTTCTTTGTGTATATGCAACAGCATATTTATTTTTTATTAGAAAGTTTTGTGCATAACCATCACTTACTTCCTTTATTTCACCAGCTTTTCCTTGCTTTTTTACATCTTTTATAAATATAACTTTCAAAGTATTCACCTTCTTTATAGATATTCACATGATTAATTATAACATATTTTTTTATATAATAAAAGAAAGCATTTTAAAATGCCTTCTTAATTACTTGCTAAATGGTAATAAAGCTATCATTCTAGCTCTTTTAATTTGCATTGCAATATATCTTTGATGCTTAGCACAAGCTCCTGTAACTCTTCTAGGTAATATTTTACCCTTTTCGTTTATATATTTTCTTAAAATTTCAGGATTTTTATAATTTACGCTTTTACCAGCACATAATTGACAAATTTTCTTTTTCTTTCTATAAAATTCTGCCATTTGTTATCCTCCTTATCTTAATTAAAATGCTATATCATCATCACTAATTTCTATACTACTTCCAAAGTCTGCAAAAACATCATCTGAAACATTAGTTTCTTTAGGTGTTTCTGTTTGGAAATCAGCTGGTGATACTTCTGATGTTACATCATTTTGACCTTCTGGTCTTGAGTTTTTAGAATCTAAAAATTGTACCCTATCAGCTACTATATCAGTAGTGTATACTCTTTTTCCATCCTTATCATCATAACTACCAGTTTGAATTCTTCCATCAACTGCTACTAAAGAACCCTTAGTTATGAATTTCTTAATATTCTCTGCTTGTTTATTATATGCAACCACTCTAATAAAATCAGTTTCTCTTTGACCATCTTTATTAGTGTATTGTCTATCAATTGCTATTGTAAAATTAACAACTGCAGTATTGCTAGATGAATATCTAAGTTCTGGATCTCTTGTTAATCTTCCGATTAAAAATGCTTTATTCATTTTGTACCTCTTACTTTTCTTCTTTAACTATTAAATGACGAATAACATCTTCATTTATTAAAGCTAAACGATTAAACTCATCTATTGCTTTTGAATCATTTGCTTCAATGTTTACTAGAAAATAAAAACCTGTCTTATGATTTTTAATTTCATATGCTAATTCTTTTTGTCCTAAATCTTTTGATGATGTTACTTTAGCACCATTATCAGTTAAAATTTTTTCAAAACTCTTTGAAATTTCTTTAACTGCTGATTCTTCAAGATCAGGTCTAACAATATACATAATTTCGTATTTCATTTCTTTTCCTCCTCTTTCGGTCTTATCGGTCTTTCATCAAAGTGAAAGACAAGAGAGTAAAATCAATTTACTCGTCTTGTATTATAACAAAAAAAAAGATTATTGTAAACCTTCTTTTTATATTATTTCATCCTAGCTGAAATAGCTCTTGTTAGGTAATTTTCTGCATCACTATACCTAATTCTTTTTTATTAGGTGAAACTGCAAGCATTTCATCAAATAATATTTCTCCAACATGAACATATTAATATTATATGTATCTGTTGTAAATATGTTTTTATAATATGTTTGTTTATTTACATGCCTTCTAATTATTAAATCTAAATAGGCAAACATCTCCATCTTGCATAACGTATTCTTTACCCTCACTTCTAAGTTTTCCTGCTTCTTTAGCTTCTTTTTCACCTTTATATTTCTCATAATCAGAAAAGCTTATTACCTCTGCTCTTATAAATCCTTTTTCAAAATCACTATGTATAATTCCGGCACAAGCAGGCGCTTTCATTCCCTTTTTAAAGGTCCAAGCTCTAACTTCTTTAGGACCTGCAGTAAAATATGTTTGAAGTCCTAATAAATGATATGAAGCACGAATAAGTTTATCTAATCCGCTTTCTTCTATACCTAGTTCACTTAAGAAAGCATTTTTTTCCTCATCGTCAAATCCACTTAACTCCTCTTCTATTTTTGCACACAAAACAATAACTTCAGCATTATCTTTCTTAGCGTATTCCTTTAAATCTTTAACATAGTTATTTTCTGTTCCTATTTCATCTTCTTTTATATTAGCAACATATATAATAGGCTTTAGTGTAAGTAAATTAAAAGCTTTTAATATCTTTAACTCTTCTTCAGTATAATCTAATTTTCTTACTGGAATATTATTTTCTAAAGCTTCTTTTATACGTTTTAATAATTCAACTTCTCTTAAGGCTTCTTTATCCTTAGTAGAAATAGCTTTTTTTTCTATTCTTACAAGTCTGTTATCAACAACTTCTAAATCACAAAATATAAATTCAACATCTATTATTTCAACATCTCTAAGTGGGTTTGTACCACCTTCTACGTGAGTTATGTTTGAATCATCAAAGCATCTAACTACTTCAACTATAGCATCTACGTTTCTAATATGTGATAAAAACTTGTTACCTAAACCTTCACCGTGGGATGCACCCTTAACCAAACCTGCTATATCAGTAAATTCAAATGTTGTTGGCACTAAACTTTTTGGTTTAATTAACTCATTTAAAAAATCTAACCTTTTATCCGGAACAACTACCATTCCAACATTTGGTTCTATGGTTGCAAATGGATAATTAGCTGCTAAAATATTTTTCTTTGTTATTGCATTAAATAATGTTGATTTACCCACATTAGGCAATCCTACTATTCCTGCTGTAAGAGACATATAAATCACTTCCTTCTTTTGATATTATATCATAAATAAATAAAACAACAATAAATTATTGTTGTTTTAAATTTCCATTATTCTATAGTGAGTAAGTCTTTTATTTTTTCTCT
>CAVAWS010000036.1:8590-9341 GCA_963592455.1 Paratractidigestivibacter sp.
TTTTTCTATCTTTTGAAATTTCCATTGTTTCTTCATCTATATATTTTATATCTTTTTTTCTGTTTTTTGAATCTTCAGGAAAGCTTCTTTCTAAAGCTTTTTCTTTTTTTAATGTTTTGACTAATTCTTCATCTAGTGCAAATGGCATAATACTATAGTTATCACCCATAGCATCACCATTAGAATTAAAGTATACAGCGTTTAAATCACTCAAAGATTTATAACGTGCTTTATAAACATCTTTATTATAACTTTGTATATTTTTATTTATTTTACTAAGAGTTCTTTTTAAAGCGTTTAAAGTGTTTAATGTAACGGTTTCGTCTAGTGTTTTATTAAAATTATTTTTGTTTAAAAACGCAATTTTTGCCGGAAAAACTTCTATAAATTTAATTAATGGCAAATATATTTTTTCTTTGTTATTCTTGTCAATGTTTTTTAATTCAACAACTGTATCTTCTAAACCTTTAAACCCTATTTTCTTTTTATCATCTGTAATAACTATTAAATTATTAATCTTAAATACCCCAACAGGTTTAATATCTTCAGCATAACCATATGATAATATAATTCCAACCTTTTCTTTTAAGAAAGCTTCTGTTAGGCCTTGATTAGTAAATTCCATGTCATTCCTCCTAAATTCATGTTTGCTATTTATTATAATACTTTTTTATTAAAAGTAAAGAAAAAAGTAAGAAAGATTGTGTAAAATGGTTTGGGGAAAGGGTATGAAAAAAGGAAGCCCTTTGTT
>CAVAWS010000037.1:0-18318 GCA_963592455.1 Paratractidigestivibacter sp.
ATTCTAAACTCATTTTTTTGTAATCAACAAAATCATATATTTTATTTTTGTTAGCTAAAATAAATAATTTAATAACAAGTATAACATAATAAAAATAAAATAATTTAGAATTTATGTTATCAGGTTTAGCAACAACATGCATATAATCCCACTTTGATAAATTTTTCTCTAATAATTTATCCTGATAACTATCATATTCTTTTGATCCTGGTAATGGAGTAAAAATAGATAAAGCAACATGCTTTAAATTATTATTTTTTATCCATTTATATAAATTTTTAAAATCTTTTCTTTTATAAGACAAATCTACAATAAACATTCCCATACAATTTATATTATTCCTATTAAGAATTTCAACACATTTTACATTATCATCTTTATTAATTAATTTATTATATTTTTTTAGATTATTGTTATTAACAGCTTCTAAACCAACTAAAATATAGTAAAATCCTATGTTTTTCAATTGTTTTATTATATCCTCATTTTTTATAATAAAATCAACCCTACCATAACATATATACTTCTTTTTAATATTTTTTTCTTTTATTATTTTTATAAATAATTCCAATCTTTTTCTATCAAATAAAAAATCATCATCAACTAAATAAATAATATTAGATTTAACTTGTTCTATTTCTTCAACTACTTTATAAATATCTCTTTGACTATACTTAGAACAATTTAACATTGTTCTATAACAAAAAGAACAATTATATGGGCAGGAAAATGAAGTTCTAACTTGACAAGCTCCAATTAATTCTAAATATCTATATTTACCTTTATTTTTATTAAAATGTGTTCTATCAACAATAGGTAAGTTATTAATATTAAAACTAACAATATCATTAGATATCCAGTTATTATTTTCCTTATAACATAATCCATTTATCTTCTTTATTTCTTTATTTTTAATAATATCAGTTATACAGCTCGGATCTAAACTTCTTGATATATAATTAACACATTTTAAATATAAATTCTTATAATTGTACTCTGCATATGAACCCGTAATTATTGTTTTGATATTAGGATTTATTTTTTTACATAATTCAAAATATTCTAATACAAAATTAATTTGATGAACAACACCATTACTTACAACGTAATCAGGATTGTATTGTTTAACTACATCTTCTAGTTTTTTCTTTTCTTTTGCAATAAAATCGTAAAATTTACAATCTATCTCATTTCTCTTTAAATCTGTATATATTACCTCTAAATCCAAAGGTTCATTTGTAATTATATTATCAAAGGACAATTTTGATCTCGAATCTTCTGGATTTATTATTAATACTTTTTTTATCTTAACACTCATAAAACACCTCACTACAATTATATCAGATCTTGTTAAAAAAAACTTATATATTACCTAACAACAAATAAAAAAGTAAAGAAAATTAAGTCTTTACTAATTAAACATATCAATTACTTCAGAAATATGTGTTATCTCTGGATAATCTCCATTTTCATACTCTTTAACAAACTTAATACCAATTCCAAGTTTCTTTTGCCATTCTTTTACATTTCCAGAAAAATCATCTATTAAAATTGATGCACAAGGATTTACTACTTCTGTTTTAGATAGTTCTTTAGGTACTGATACTACAGTTACATAAGGTAATACTTTGTGTAAATACTTTATCTTTTCTATCATTTCATTTGTTGATAATATATGAGTTAAAATATACACATTAAATTTTTTAGAATCACACACTTTTTTTATCTCATTTATACTATCATTTATTGGTTTCGTATTATTAATTAACTCTTGCCAGTTAACCTTTCTAAAAAATTCCATTACCCTTTCATTATCATTTTTATCTATTCCTATTTTTTTCATTTCTTCATATGTCTTAGACATAGTATCTAATATAACTCCATCAAAGTCTATATATAAGTTCTTCATTTTTTAATTCCTCCCAATTAGGTAGCAATTTAAAACTTAATTTTTCCTTAGTTATAGGATGATTAAACTCTATTTTATATGCCCATAACTTAATATATTTACTACTACCTTTTAATGCATTTTTATTATATTTAAAATCACCATCTAAAGGATGATTTATGTTATTAAATTGTACTCTTATTTGATTATATCTACCTGTTATTAAATTAATTTTAAGTACTGTTTTATTATTCATATGTGAAACTACTTCGTATTCTAACTTACATAATTTAGCATCTTTATGATCTTTATTAACAACTATAGAAACATGTTTTTTTGGATCTTTGTATAAATAATTAGTAAGCACACCATTATCTTTTATAATACCATCACATACTGCTATGTAACTCTTTTTAAATTCATGATTTTTTATTTGTTCATTTAATCTTTTAGCAGCCTTAGAAGTTCTTGCAAAAACCATTATTCCACCTACTACTCTATCTAATCTGTGAACAAGACCAATATATACATTACCAGGCTTATTATATTTTTCTTTAACATATTCTTTTACCATTGTAAGTAAATCTTTATCACCAGTTATATCACTTTGAGATAATATGTTAGGCTTTTTTTCTACAACTATAATATGATTATCTTCATATAAAATATTTAAATTATTCATTTTCCCATCTACCATATATACCACATGGTAATATAATATTACTATTTTTCATAGGAAGTCCTACTTCCCCTGATGATATAACGCCTTTCTTCTTTTTATCTACTGTCATGTATAAAATGTTTTCAAGTACCTTAGGTGATAATCCTGTAGTATATGAATTTATTAAGAAGAATAATGGATCATCACTTAAAACTTCTGTACATAATTCAACTAAAGGATATAAACTATCTTCTATATTCCATACCTCTCCGTTTGCACCTCTACCAAATGATGGTGGATCCATTATTATTGCATCATATTTATTACCACGTCTTATTTCTCTTTTAACGAATTTAACACAATCATCAACAATAAACCTAACGTATTTATCAGTTAAATTAGATGCTTCTATGTTTTCTTTTGCCCATGATACCATACCTTTTGATGAATCAACGTGTACAACGTCTGCTCCTGCATAAGCACAAGCTACTGTTGCACCTCCTGTGTAAGCAAATAAGTTAAGAACCTTTATCTTTCTATTAGAACTCTTTATTTTATCAATCATATAGTCCCAGTTAACAGCTTGTTCTGGAAAAAGACCAGTGTGTTTAAATCCCATTTGTTTTATGTTAAAGGTTAAATCTTTATATTTTATTTGCCAAGATTCTGGAACGTTTGTTACGTTCTCCCAGTGGCCTCCACCTTTTTTACTTCTATAATATATTGCATCAACATTAGTGCTTATGTCATTATTATCCCATATTATTTGAGGATCTGGTCTTAATAAAACATACTTTCCCCAACGCTCTTTCTTCATACCATTTGACATGTCTAATATTTCATAATCTTTCCAGTCATTTGCAATTTTCAAGATAATCACCTCCATTTAATTTTATCATTTATATTAATCTTTTAAAAGTTTTTTTGTAAAATAAAAGACATATTATGTTAATAATATGCCAATTATACTAAAAGCTTCTAGTAGATCCTCCTCCGCCTGATGATCCGCCGCCACCAGATGATCCACTGCTTGATGAAAATCCTGATGAAGAACCACCAGATGATCCACCTGATATTGATACGTAATATAAAATTTTGCCTTTTGTTATCACTATTAAGAAATTAATAATTAAAAATAATATAAATGACCAACTAAATGATGATACTTTAGCCTTAAATATAATACTAATAACAATCATAATAACAAATAATATAGCTTCAATAATTATATATTTAATAAGGTTCTTAGAAAACTTAGCTTTTCTAGATTTATCTATTATAACAAGAAGTATAATTGATGCTAAAAGGTTTACAATTGCAAAAGCCATGCTATAGCTATCATTATTGTTTGAAGAATATGTGTTAGTTGCTACAACATCAGTAGATATATCATAATAATTACATAATTCTTTATAAAATGCTTTATAACCATTTAAAATACCCATGTCCCAATCATCTTCTTTATAATATGGAATCATATAATCATCTTGAAATCTACCTGTTTTAGAATCATTTAATACTTCTTCTAAACCATATCCAACTTCTATTCTAGACTTTCTATCATTTACTGCTAAAAGTATTAATAACCCATTATTTTTATCCTTATCTCCCTTTATTCTTTTTTATTTTTCTAAAACGTTAATTAATGGTTTATTATCATCTAATGATACTGAAAAATCAAATTTAGCACTTGCTTCTTCTTTATCACCTGATTTAGCTGTATTAAGTACTTCATTTACTTTCTTTAAAGCTTCATCATATGTTATACCATTAGTTAATGTTTGACCTTCAATAACTACACCAGACTTTAATTCTGCAACATAATATAAAGATTCTGTTCCATTATAAGTCATGTTAAAAATTAAGTATTTTCTACCATCTACATTTTTCTCTTCAGACGAATTAACTGAATCTGCTTGTTGTTTTAATGATTCTTCTAACGCAGATTTATTACTTACTACATCACTATAATCATAATTTGTTACTCTTGTAAGTGCAATTGCTACGCTATTATCATAAACTAATGTATACGAACCTTTATCCATTTTTTTCATACCACTAGGTACTGTAAATGTATAACCAGAAACATTAAATTCATTACTATTTGATACTTTTTCTGCCCCTGTTGTATTTATATAACCAGTTGTTGTATTATTATTTTTTACAATATTATTATTAGATGCTACCTTAACTACTATAAATATAATAAGACCTAATATAATAACACCAAGTACTGCTATTAATATTATAAATAATGTCTTATTTGATTTATTATCAGGTACTGCATTTGCTACATTATTAGTTGCCATGTTTTGATTCATATTATTATTCATATTTGGCATTTGGTTCATGTTATTAGTTTGAGCAGCACTTTGCATTTGAGGTGCTACATTTAAATTAGGTGTTGCACTAATATTTGAAACAGTATTTACTGGTTGTTGAACGTTATTTACACTTGCTGCTTCATTTAAACTTGGAGCTGCAACAAATTCATTAGCTACTTGATCACTTGATGTAACACTACTTTCCTGATTAACCGTATTTACATTTTGGTTAATAGGTTGAACATTTTGCACCGTTTGAACTTGCTCACTATTAACACTAACAGGAGAAACTGATGTTTGCTGCTGACTTTCTATAACAGGCTGAATAGGCGATACTTCACTAACTTCCTGCATACCAAATATGTTTTCTGTTTGTACGCTTTCATTTGAAACATTTACATTTAAATTATCATTTAAAACACTATTATAAGTTTCATTATTAACACTTTGATTAACATCATTTGTAAGTACAGGTGCTTCTTGAGTATTAACATTACTTACAAAAGCATTTTCACTTGCTACTTCATTATTTACTTGCATATTACTTTGTACATTTTCTTGTACATCATTTTTCTGCCCACAAGAAGTACAAAAAATTTCTCCTTCTTGTAATATTTTTCCACAATTACTACATTGTCTCATCTTTTAATTTCCTTCTTTCTAATTTATTTCATCTAACTTAGAATAATATTTATCATTATTCACGTCATATATTTCAAATACACAATAGTATTTTGAATTATCTAATGATTCTAAGGTTAACTCATAACCATCTTTTAAATCTATCTCATATACATTCATACTGTCTGTTTTAGTTGGCCCTACATAGTTTCCTTTATCATCTAATATTTTCCACTTAGTATGTTCAAAAGTTAATTTAGAATAATCTTTTGTATCTAAAATAACTCCACCTTCTTTATCTTTTTCAGTTTTAATTATTTGAGCTTGTTTAACTGTATTGTCTTTTACTTTAATATGCATATTACCGTTAGCACTCACATATTTATTATCTTCGTCTCTCTTACTTAATACTATTGATGTTGTATACCAAGTATAGCTATCTAAAGATTTTATTTGTTTAACCGGAATGTATGTTTTACCATCTTTACTACTTATTTTAATAACGTTATTAGTTAACTTTCCAACTAATTTATTATCTTTTAATTCAGCATCCATCCTTGCCACTAAACTATATGTATTATCATCATTTTTCTCATATATCACATAATTTGCTTTAGCAAAGTTCTTTACTTGATCATCTGTTAAATCCATCGTATAAGTTTTATCTTTCATGCTTGTATCATTTTTAGAAAAACTCATAGAAAATTCTGAAGTTCCTGTTTTTTTATTATTAAATTTTTTTATAAAAGAATAATAATTTTTGCTAAAGTCAATTCCGTCAAAAACATTGAAATGTAAACTAACCATTTCCTGTTTACCATTATATGGAAAATATATTGATAAACCATTTGAAAATTCATTGTTTGTCCAGTTATATTTTACTGTACTTTTAATTGTTTTTAATAATTTATTAGCTTTCTTAGGAGATAAGCTTTTTAATCCATCTACTAAGGAATATAAATCAACGGTATCATAACCACCATCGTTTGTTGAATCTAACGCATATTGATGAAGATTTGCTCTTAACTTAGATATTTCACTATAGTTATTATCTAAGTTAATTGAACCAAAGAAGTCATTTACTTCTTTTTCTAATTCATCCATTTTAGACAAATCAATAACTGAGTATGTAGAATCTATTGTTCCAAGTGTTTGTATATAATCCCTATATCCATTTATAAACTTCGTGCCATACACATCGCCATTGTCTGTTACCTTAACAGAATTAATAAAAGAAAATACATTACTACTTGGATTACCATATGTAACTTCTTCTGATGCTATCATGTACTTTGCATAATCTTTATATACACTTGCAACTTCACTTGTTGCATTTAAACATGTTCTAAATAATACCGTTTCAAGTTTATTATCTTTATTAAAAGGACTATTACTTAGCGCTTCTTTCATTTCATTTAAGAATAGATAATCCTCTTTAAAATCATCTACTATACTACCCAAAGCTCCAAGTCCATGATCATATATTATAAGATCATATCTATCTGCTTTATAATTTTGATATGCATAGTTTAAAAACGTCTGAAAAGTACTTGCATCACCCATGTTAACCTGAGCATCTGATTGAACTTTTGCAAACCCATCACTAGTAAGCTTTAAAATGCTATTTTCTGTTGAACTAGCATAGTTATTGTGCCACTTTTGTGTACCTCCTGTATAAACAACAACATTTGTAGTATTCAAATCAACACTACTAGGTACAATAGACTCTAAATCAGCTGTTGCTATACCATTTTCAGTTTCCAAGTTAGAACCAGACATATAAACCATTATTGTTCTAGACTCTATCTTATTATCATCAAGACATATTACAATCGCTACACCCGCTAATAACAATGTAATAACACATAACATAGATAAAATAATAATTCTATATAACTTGTTATTATTTTTGGGTGGAACATTATAATTAATACTATAACCACAATTAGAGCAAACACTTTGATTATTATTTAGTAAAGCTCCGCAGTTACCACACTTCATACCTAACCTCCCTGTATTATATACTACTTCAATAATACTATAACTATCAAATATCGTCAATAAAATTAAAAAAAATAAATACTTAATTCATATTTATTTTTGACATTTAGGGCAGTAATAAGTACCTCTTCCACCTACTTGTTCTTTTATAATAATAGATCCACAAGTATAACATTTTTTATCTTTTCTTTTATGAACTAATAAATGGTCTTCATAAGTACCTCTTATGCCATCTAAGTTAGGATAAGTTCCTTTATACTTTAAAGCTTCTTCAAAAACAACGCTCGTATTTTTTATTATTTTATCCAGTTTATTTAACGTTAACTTATCGGCATAACTCTTAGGATTTATGTTTGATCTAAACAAAATTTCATCAGCATAAATATTTCCTATTCCCGCTATTACACTTTGATCTAATAACATGTTTTTAATATACACATGATGCTTTTTAAACTTTTTCTTTAAATACTTACTAGTTAAATTATCATCAAAGTACTCTAAACCAAGATTTTTTTCTTTTATAAAGTTTTCTTTTTCATCTAAGTTTATAATCTGCATATTTCCAAATAATCTAGGATCATTATATACTATTTTAAAATCATCAAACGAAAATATTATATAATCATGCTTTTGTCTTTCATAATTATTATCTTTTAAATAAAATCTTCCCTGCATCCTAAAATGAGTTACTAAATAAGAATCATCTAATCTAAAAAATAACCATTTACCTCTTCTTGTTATCTCATAAATAACCTTATTTGTAGTCTTTTTAATAAACTCTTCCATTTTATTAAAAACCATTTTATCTAGATAAACTTCAGTCTTTATAATTCTTTTATTAATTAAAATCTTATTTAAATTTCTTCTTGAGTTTTCAACCTCTACTAATTCTGGCATTTAAATCACCTACTTTAATTCATACCAGTTAGAACCAGTTTGTATATCTACCTTTAATGGAACATCTAACTTAAACGCATTATCCATAGAGTCTCTAACTATTTGTTTAACAGTATCTACTTCTTCTTTTAAAACATTAAATATAAGTTCATCGTGTACTTGTAATATCATTTTACTTTTAATATTTTTCTTTTTAAACTCATTATAAATATCAATCATAGCTTTTTTTAATATATCAGCACTAGAACCTTGAATAGGAGTATTAAGAGCCATTCTTTCTCCTTGCTGTCTTATCATATAATTAGTGTTTTTTAACTCATCTATCTTTCTTTTTCTATTCATTATTGTAGTAACATAACCATCTTCATAAGCTTTTTTAATAACACTATCCATGTATATTTTAGTTCCGCTATAAGCTTCAAAATACTTTTCTATAAACTCTTTAGCTTCCTTAACTGATATACCAATATCAGCTGATAAACCATAACTACTAATACCATATAAAATTCCAAAGTTAACTGCTTTAGCTTGTCTTCTCATTTCCTTTGTAACATCTTCTTTTTTTACATCAAAAATATCCATTGCAGTTTGTGTATGAATATCCATATCATTTTTAAAAGCACTAATAAGATTAGGAACTTTAGAAAAGTGAGCGAAAACCCTTAACTCTATTTGTGAATAATCACTTGATAAAAGAACAGAACCTTCTTCTGGTACAAAAGCTTTTCTTATTAATTTACCATATTCTATTCTAGCTGGAATATTTTGAAGATTTGGTTCAATAGATGATAGTCTTCCTGTTCTAGTTAAAGTTTGTGTATAAATAGTATGTATTTTACCATCTGATAATATATTTTGTATTAAACCAGTGGTATATGTACTTTGTAATTTACTAAGCATTCTATATTCTAAAACAAGAGGAACAATTGAATGTCTATCCTTATACTTTTCAAGTATTGCCTTATCCGTTGAATAACCACTCTTAGTCTTTTTACCCTTACCTATTTCTAACTTAACAAATAATATCTCACCTAACTGTCTTGGTGATGAAATATTAAATTCTTCTCCGGCTTCTTTATATATTTCAAGAGATAACTCTTTTAATTTTTTATCAAGCTCCAAGTTCATATCCAGAAGAACATCTTTATTAACTCTTATACCCTCATATTCCATATCACCTAATATAATAGAAAGTGGCATTTCAAGATCATTAAATAATTTAGTACACTCTTCTTTTTCCATTTCTTCTTCTAATGAAGACTTTGTATCATAGATAAACTTTGCTTTTAAAGTAACCAATTTAACTAAAGTATCTTCAGATAATTCTTTACTCTTAGTTATTATTTCATAAAAAGGAACATCATACCCAAATTGATTAGCTAAATAGGCTATATCATCCTTTACGTTATAATTAAGTAAATATGCTGCTATCATAGAATCAAAAGACACGTTTTCCAAGTTAACACCAATATGTTTTAAAGATACATAAGTCTTTTTCAAATCATACGTATATTTATTTTTATCATTTATTTTTTTAATGGCATCACTTATAAGTTCTTTTTTTACATAAAATAGGTTTTTGCCATCACATATTCCAAGTGCAAGTATATTTGCTAAATGATAATTAGAATTATCTATTTCTAAGTATATTGAAACATCATCTTTTAGTACGTTTAATTCCTCTACATCAGAAATTTTCTTAAACTCTATGTTATTAGTTCTTTTACTTATCTTCATGTTCTTCAAAAATGAATAAAATTCTAGTTTTTCATATAAGGATTTTAACTCACTTAAATTTCCATCTGTTAACTTAGTATCTTCCAAAGAAAATCCTAAAGGTACTTCTCTATAAATAGTAGCTAAATCGTAGCTTTTAAAAGCATCATCTCTACCATTAATAAGTTTAGTTTGAACAGAACCTTTTATCTCATTTATGTTATCATAAACCCCTTCTAATGAACCGTATTTAACTAATAATTTAAGTGCTGTTTTTTCACCTATTCCCTTTACACCTGGTATGTTATCCGATGCATCACCTTGTAATGATTTAATATCAACCATTTTATCTGGCTTAAGTCCATATGTCTCATAAAACATATTTTCATCCATCATAATATAATCTTTTGATTTAAGAAGTTTAACAGTAACTTGTTCATTTATTAATTGTAACAAATCTTTATCACTACTTACTATTAATCCATTAAACGAATCATCTTCTAAAACCATCTTTGATAACGTACCAATTATATCATCAGCTTCATAATTGTCTATTTCAAAATGTTTAATACCTAAGTAATCTAATAATTCTTTTGCCACAGGAAATTGTTGTTTTAATTCATTAGGCATTTCTATTCTACCAGCTTTATAATCTTCATACTTTTCATGTCTAAAAGTTTTACCTTTATCAAATGCTACTAACATATATTCTGGTTTTTCATCATTTATTATTTTATTAATCATATTAACAAATCCATATAATGCATTTGTAGGGAATCCTTCTTTATTCTTCATAAAATTACCAGAATATGCAGTTGCATAATAACTTCTAAATAATAAGTTATTTCCATCTACTAATATTATCTTCTTCAATTTACATCACCTATTTATATTATAACATGAATTTATATAAAGAAAAAAAGAGTTTAACGCTCTTTTATAATTCTTCTATTTCTTCATTTGAAGTTTGAACTTCTGCGTTTACAGGTATTGCATTTTGTTCTACGTTTTCGTTATTTGTTTGTTCTACATTTGGCACGCTGTTTTGCACTTCTGTATTTACAGGTGCTTCTTGCGGCATAACCGGTGGAACTACACTTTCGTTATTTGTTTGTTCTAAATTTGGCACGCTGTTTTGCACTTCTATATTTACTGGTGCTTCTTGCGGCATAACTGGTGGAACTACACTTTCGTTATTTGTTTGTTCTACATTTGGCACGCTATTTTGCACTTCTATATTTACTGGTGCTTCTTGCGGCATAACTGGTGGAACTACACTTTCGTTATTTGCTTGTTCTACATTTGGCATACTGTTTTGCATTCCCATATTTACTGGTACCTCTTGCGCCATAGCAACAGAAGGTTGACCTTGCATAGGTTGCATAGGCTGAATAACTTCTTGATTATTAATCATTCCACCTTGAAACTGATTATTATTAACATTATTATTGTTTACATTTAATGTATTATTTTCCTTTTTAAAAGCTAACATTGGTAAAAATATAAATGGTACTAATAACATACCTACTGCATATCTATCACTTTTATTATATTTTTTTGCAATTCCTTTATATATTACATACATTGCATATATATTAACAATTGGTACAAATAACAATATTACATAAGTGCTTTTTACCTCAGCAATCTCACTCATTAAAATAAAATTATAAATAGGTATTATTACTCCCCAACCTGGTTTTCCATTCTTTGTAAATATTTTTATTAATGAAATTAACATGACTACAAATATTACTAAACTAATAATAGTCATCGAAATAGATAAAATTCCAAATCCAATTGAAACAGAAGTAGTTGGCACTGATTCTCCATATCCCATAAAAATCCTCCTTTATTTTATCTAATTATATAATTTAATTCTATTAATATCAATATATATATATATTTGCATGTAAACAAAAAGACAATAATAAATTATTGCCCATTGTAATTTTGGTTATTCATCATGTTATTATTTTGCATATTAATCATATTTGGATCTTCCATATTTTGATTATACATCATGTTATTATTTTGCATATTAATCATATTTGGATCTTCCATATTTTGATTATATATCATATTATTATTTTGCATATTAATCATATTTGGATCTTCCATATTTTGATTATACATCATGTTATTATTTTGCATATTCATATTAGAATTAAGCATATTATCAACATTTATATTTACATCCTTAACATTTTTTTCAGCACCATTATAACAATACTCTGGCAAACAATCTATTTTTTTACTAAATCCTACTATAGGAAACATAACAAATGGGAAGAAAACAGATAAAATTGCATATTTAACTGATAAATTCATCTTTTTATACACTTCACTATATACTTGAAATAAGAAATATAAATTAATTATTGGTATTAAACATAGAAGCACATAATATGATTTTTTATCGGCTATTTTTGTAAGAATAATTATATTATAAATTGGAATAATAGCTTTATAACCTGAATATCCAAATTTTTTAAATATTTTATATAAACCAACTAATGTTGATATTATAACAGCTAAAGATATTAATATTGGGAAAATAGTTGTTCCATTTATATAATCGGATAACGAAAAAGGATTATATTCAGGAGAACCACCCATTGCATCTTCTATATTATATTCATCCATATTATACACTCCTTATACTTTATAAATATATTATATAACGAAAATTAATTTATATCAATTATTTATAAGTATAATTAGTTGAAATTACGTACAAAATATATTTGAAAGGATGAATTATATGAACGTTGATATAAGAAAATATATTATAGAAAATTTTAAAGATGATAATATAAATGAGCTTGAAGAAACAATTAATGAAAGTATTAATGATGGTTTAGAAGAAGCGCTTCCAGGGCTTGGAGTTTTTTTTGAAATAGTTTGGAAAAACTCTAATCAAAGTCAAAAAAAAGAACTTTTAGATATCCTAAAAGCTCATTTAAATTAATTATCTCTTAAAGTTGCTGATAAAGTATCAGTAACTTTTTTTATTATATTATTAAAGCATTTCATTACTTCTTCTTCTGTTAATGTTCTATCACTAGCATTAAATTTAAGTGAGTAAGCTATTTGTTTTTCATCTTTTCCTACTTTTTCACCAGTATATACATCAAATACAGTTATACTACTAAGTAATCTTCCACCTGCTTTTTTAATTACTTTTTCAACATCCTTTGAAGATAATTTCTTATCAACAATAAATGCAACATCTTTTGTTATTTCCGGATATTTATTAGCTTCTTTAAACTTAAGTGGTTTAACTGGTCTGTTCATTTTTGTCATAGATAATTCTAAAACATATACATCATCTTTTAATATACTTGGATGAACTCTTCCTATTACACCTACTTCTTCTTTATCTATAAATATTTTTGCACTCATACCAGGATGGAAGAATTTATTATCTTCTAATCTTTCATATGAGTATCTATTATTTAATCCTAGGTAATTAAATAAGTTTTCTAACACACCTTTTATTGTATAAAAATCTACTTTTATATTATCATTATTCCAAGAATTTGAAATATAATTACCACTCATTAATACTGCTATTTTAGTATCTTCTTTATAATCATCATAGTATGTATTACTTATCTCATAAATATTAATATCTTTTACATGTCTTTTCTTATTATATTCATAAGTATTTAACATAGATGGTAATAAAGTTGTTCTTATAACAGATTTATCCATACTCATTGGATTTGGCAATACAATTTGCTTTTTATCTTCATAAATAAACATATTTGCCATTTCAGGTGAAATTAAAGTGTAATTTTTATCTTCGTTTAAACCTAAGGCTCTTAATCTCTTAGAAATTTGTTTTCTATATCCAATACTTCCCTTATATTCACCTTTCTTTTGAGTTTGTACTGGAAGTGTACCAACTAAGTTATGATATCCATATAAGCATCCAATTTCCTCTGCTATATCATTTGCAGTTGCTTCTATATCTAATCTTCTAGGTGGTATAGTTATTATAAACTTACCATCTTTATACTCATTTTCAAAACCTAGTTTTTCAAACTCTTTTTCCATTTCATCATCTTTTATTTCAATACCTAATATATCATTTATTTCCTTGCTAGTTACTTCTATTATTTTTGGAGTTTTATCTACGTTATCTACCTTAACTATATCTTTTAATACTTTACCAGATGCATACTCTTGTAATAGGTAAGCTGCTCTATCTAATGCAGCATAAGTATATTCATAATTTAACCCCTTACCATATCTAGTAGAAGCTTCACTTCTTAAATCGTGTCTTGCAGATGTTCTTCTAATGTTAATTCCATCAAATATTGCACTTTCAATTAAAATATTTTTTGTATTTTCATCTACTTCAGTGTTCTCACCACCCATAACACCTGCTAAACAAACAGATCTTTTACCATCAGTAATTACTATATCTTCTTTATCTAACACTCTATCTTTTCCATCTAAAGTTCTTAAATCTTCTTTATCATTTGCAAGTCTTACCACTATTTCATTACCTAACTTATCTTTATCAAAGAAATGAAGTGGTTGTCCATATTCTAACATTACATAATTTGATATATCAACAACGTTATTTATAGAACGCATACCTGCTGCTGCTAGTCTGTTTTTAATAAAATCTGGAGATTCACCTATCTTAACATCTTTTACCATACGAGCAGTGTATAAAGTACATTTATCTGTGTCTATTTTTAATTTAAAATGATCATTTATACTTTCTTTAATTTCTTTTATTTCAGACTTAGGTAAAGTTACTTTTTTATTTAGTATTGCTGCAATTATATAAGCAAAACCAATATGATAGTAACAATCATTATTATGATGTTTATGTATATCTAATTCTAAAATAGTATCTTCCAAACCTAAATACTTTAAAGGGTTTTCTCCAACAGGTGCATCACTATCTAACTCAGTTATTCCTTTTGCATAAGTTTCTTCTGTTTTTTCCTCTAGTCCTAACTCAAATAATGCACATATCATTCCGTTAGATTCTACTCCCCTAATCTTACTTTTCTTTATTTCAAAATTACCAGGTAAAATAGCTCCTGAGGTTGCAACTATTACTTTTAAATTTTCTCTAACATTAGAAGCACCACAAACAATTTGTACAACTTCACTTCCAAGATCAACTTCACATACATTTAAATGATCACTATCTGGATGCTTTTCTACTTTCTTTATTAAACCAATTACTAAGTTATCAATATTATTAGATATAACTTTTTCTATGTTAACACCAAACTTAGTAATTTTATCAGTTAATTCTGATATATTCTCATTAGCTATATCAACATAATCTCCAGTCCAATTTAAACTAATCATTATTTATCCTCCTTTCTATCAAACAAAACATTTTGTCTTAAATCAGTTTGATAAAACGTTCTAATATCATTAATACCATACTTAAGCATAGCTACTCTTTCTAATCCAAATCCGAATGCAAATCCATGCCATTTTTTAGGATCATAACCACACATTTCAAGTACTTTTGGATTAACAACTCCAGCACCACTTATAGTAATCCAACCTGTGTTCTTACATATAGGGCATCCTTTTCCTCCACATGAAAAACATGAAATATCAGTTTCAACAGAAGGCTCTGTAAATGGATAATAACTTGGTCTAAAACGAGTTTTACAATCTTCACCAAATAAGTGTTTTGCAGCAACATCAAATGTTCCTTTTAAATCAGCAAGTGTTACTTTTTCATCTATCAATAATCCTTCTATTTGCATAAAATTATGTGAATGAGTTGCATCATCATCATCACGTCTATATGTTTTACCTGGGCATACCATTCTAATTGGTTTTTCTCCTTTACCTTTAAGCATTGTTCTAGCTTGTACTGGAGATGTATGACTTCTTAATAAAATCTTATCACTTTCAAGATAGAAAGTATCTTGTGAATCACGCGCAGGATGTCCCTTTGGTAAATTAAGTAATTCAAAGTTATATAAATCCTCTTCTATTTCTGGTCCTTCTATTACATCATAACCCATAGACATAAATAACTCTTCCATATCTTCTACTACTTTTTCTAATATATTAGGTGCACCAATAGGTAAAGATGTAGCTGGAAGTGTAATATCTATCTTTTCACTTTCTAATTTTTCATTTAATTCCTTAGTTTCTATATTAATTTTTTCTTCATCATAAAAAGCATTAAATAAGCCTCTTACTTCATTTACCTTCATACCAAACTCTTTCTTTTCTTCATTTGGTACATCTTTAATCTTACTATTTAACTCAGTAATAATACCTTTTTTACCTAAATACTTAACTTTTAATTCATTTAATTCTTTCATAGAAGAAACATTTTTTTTATCTTCTTCTATCATATCTTTTATTTTTTTCGTTTCTTTTTGCAAGTCCATTTTTTTCCTCCTATTAAAAAATTATAAATATCTTTATTAATCTCATCTTTTCTATTACTTTGAAAAACAACGTGTCCTACTTTTTCATATTCTATATATACCTTGTTATTAGATGCAAGAAGTTCATATGCATTATCAACAACTCTTTTAGGTACTATTTCATCATTTAATCCATATATAATTAAGGAATCACATTTTACATATCTAACACAATTTTTATACTTATGTGTAAATAGTATAAAGTTTTTATATGACCTTAAAGGTACAGATAATATTCTTGAAAATACAATGTCATAGAAAACTTTAGAATCCGGTGTTTCTTCTTCATTATGTCTTATTTTATTTTTGATATCACTTATGTTTTGTTTAAAGTTAAAAACCCCAAACGCAGGTGCTACAAGCACTAACTTTTTAACATTATGAAGTGATGCTAAAAAGCATGATATTACCGCTCCCATTGAATGACCTACTATGTAAATATCATCATACTCTTTTTCAAGAGATTTAATATTTTCTTCTGCTATATCAAGCCAGTCATGATATCCTTTCTTGGTTTTATTTTTTCTATTAGAACCTGGAAGTGTAAACATATATACATCAAACTCATGAGTTTTTTGTATGTAGTTAAAGAAATTTTCATTATCTTCTATTCCTTCTCCTAATCCATGAATAATTAATATTGCTGGATTTTTCTTCAAAGAATCACTTCCTTTCAATAAAAAAATCATCCTTTAATAAAAGGACGATTAACAACCGCGGTACCACCTTAATTTATACAAAATACGTATACTCTTATATCTTTATAACGTAAGACTACTCCGGTTATTCATTACAAATACAGCTCCAAGACGAACTTCATAAGCTACTTATTTTATTAACTTTTCACCATCCGTTAACTCTCTTTAAAAACTTTTACTTATTACTCTTTCTCTTCATTGCTTTTCAATAAATTTATTATAACATATTAAAGCTTTATGTCAAACAATTATTTTTTATCTATGAATAAGTATAGAATTTTAATATACTTATATTTAATATAAAAAACAAGATATTTGAATCTTGTTAATTTTTATGTTTAGTTAATATAAATCCTATTAATCCTACTATTACTATTATCATTCCAATAATAAGTATTCCACCATTACTCTCATTACCACTAGTTGCTTCTTTTGCAATTGAAGCAGTATATAAGTACCCGTAATACTTCATGGATAGTTTATCAAATAAGTTAATTGTATTTTCTACATTTTGTTCCAATTTAATTCCTCCTTAAGTATTACTTTTTTTCTTTTTCTATTTTTTTTGATGATTTACCATCGTCCTCTATTGTAAAATATATCATATAAGTCACGAAAACTTCCATTGACGTTAATAATAACAATTCTGGATGAGAGGATTGTATTAGCATAACTATTATTCCACCAACAATATAAATAAATAATGGTGAATATTTATTTATATTAAATCTCTTTGAATTTTTAAACATGCAAAATAAACATACAAGCGTCAAAATTTCTGACAACACATATATCAACTGAGCAGCCATACCATATGAATATACCATATTGTTTTTATTAAAATAATTAAGTGGTAAAATAAAAATTAAAACCACGATAAACGCAAATAACAAATACATTGATTTTTTTATTTTCTTAAATAAATTATCACTAGTCTTTAAATTGTAAGATATTACAAAAATATAAGTAGTAAATAATAAAATCCAAACCAATAAATAAACTAAGTATATTCTTGAAACTATATAGTTGAGTATTGGAATGGTTTCATAATTTAAAACAGTATAAAAACAACTAAATC
>CAVAWS010000038.1:0-3091 GCA_963592455.1 Paratractidigestivibacter sp.
GAAGAAGATAAGTTTTTATATTATTTGCTAAAGCATAACATGATAGAAGATAAAAACTTAGATGATGATTTAGTATTAAAACATATTTTACATGGTAATAAAATTATTTCATATGGTACTTTTGAGTATTTAATGATTAGAAAAGCAGAAAAAAGCATGAGAGAATTTGCGTATAATAAAATAGAAAATTATAATCCAAAAGCTACTATAAAACATTTAGATGGAAGTAGTAATTTAATTGATTATGATCACGTATATTTAGATAATTATATAATAAAAGAATTATATGAGGGTTTTAAGTCTCATTTAAATACATATTATCATGCGATGCAGCGTGTAAAACAGGAAATTGCAATTAAACTTGGCTGTTTTAGTGAAGATTTAATGCTTATGATAAAAGATAAAGTAATAATAGAAGAAGAAAAGAAGCTTTTTAATACATCTAATTATTATGATGATAATTACTATAATATAAGCTTTGAAATAGATGCTAATAACGCTGGTTTTGAAGAATCAGAATTATTCTTAAGATTATCAGGTTATAAGTATTTAGATAAGTATTTTGAAACTTTAAGAAATGCAAATCATAAAACTGATGATAAATTAGAAAGGGTAATAAGAGTAAATAGCGCTAAAGAATATCACTTAGTTAATGATGTATTTGACTATGTAATAGCTAATAACCCAAGTTACTTAGATAAATATAAACAATTAAATATTGAGTATGTATATGATAGTGGTAACGTAAGACGAAAAAATAAAAAAGAACTTGAAAAAGATATGTATAAATATAAAGATGATGATAAAATAGTTAAATATGTGGAAAAGTTAAAACAAAATTATAAGAAGATGTTATAAATACATCTTTTTTTCATATTTGCCTATTTTTTACATAGTATTTAATGAAAGTTAAGAAAGTAGGGATTATATGGAAAAAGAAAAAATTATTAAAGATATATCAGCTAGAACTGGTGGTGATATTTATTTAGGTGTTGTAGGTGCTGTTAGAACTGGTAAGTCTACCTTTATTAAAAAGTGTGTTGAAAACTTAATTGTTCCTAATATAGAAGATGAGTATGAGAAAAAAAGATGTTTAGATGAAGTACCTCAAACTGCTCAAGGAAAAACAATAATGACTATTGAACCTAAGTTTGTCCCTTCTAATGCGGCTACAATATCAATTGAGGATTTTACAGCAAATATAAGACTTATTGATTGTGTTGGATATGTTATAGATGCTGCTAAAGGCTATGAGGATGAAAATGGTCCAAGAATGGTTAGAACTCCTTGGTATGATGAAGAAATACCATTTGTTGAAGCTGCAGAAATTGGTACAGAAAAGGTAATTAGAGATCATTCTACAATAGGAATTGTTGTAACAACGGATGGAAGTATTGGTGAGTTAAAAAGAAAAGATTATGTAGAAGCAGAAGAAAAAGTAATATCTGAGTTAAAAGAAATAGGTAAACCATTTATTGTTATATTAAACTCTGCTCATCCAACTCTTTTAGACACTGAAAAGTTGGCAAATGAGTTAAGAGAAAAATATGAAGTACCTGTTATGCCAATTAGTGTAGAGATGCTAAATGAAAAAGAAATATATGATATATTAAAAGAAGCTTTATTTGAATTTCCTGTACTAAGTGTTAATGTAAACATACCAGATTGGATTGCTTGTTTATCATATAAACATTTTTTGAAAAAAGAATATGTTACTAAGATAAAAGAAAGTGTTATTGATGTTGATAAGGTAAGGGATGTTGATACAATAATAGAACACTTTAGAGGATCAGAGTATATAGAAAAAGCATATTTATCAAATGTTGATACTGCAACAGGTGAAGTAACTATAAACTTAGAAGCACCAGATGGATTATATAATGAAATATTAAATGAGATAATAGGAGATAAGATAAATTCAAAGGCTAAACTAATTTCATTATTTGAAGAGTTTAATGAAACAAAAGAAGAGTATGATCAGTTTAAAGAGGCTTTAAAGATGGTTAAACAAACTGGTTATGGAACGTCTTTTCCAACTATTAATGATATGAAGCTAGATACTCCGGAAATAGTAAAACAAGGTACAAGGTATGGAGTTAAACTAAAGGCAGTAGCTCCTTCTATACACATGATAAGAGTGGATGTTGAGTCAAGTTTTGAACCTATTATAGGATCAGAATCTCAAAGTAAAGAATTAATTGATAACTTAATGAAGGATTATGAAACAGATCCAGCTAGTGTATGGAAAAGTGAAATGTTTGGTAGAAGTTTAGATAACATAGTTCAAGAAGGAATAAGGGGAAAATTATCTCTTATGCCAGATAATATAAGACATAAACTTCAAACAACGTTAACTAAGGTTGTTAATAAAGGTTCTAATAATATGATAGCTATTGTTATATAGTTATCTTTTTTTATTGACAAATAGGTTTAAAACAATTATTATATAGCGTATCAAAGAGGTGATTTATATGGATAAAAGACAAAATATGTTAGTTAATGTAATAGTTGCAATAAATGGAGATGTTCAAAATATAAATAAAAAGATGAATAGTTCATCAGAAGAGTATCAAGAAGTAAAGCAAATGATCAGAAAAGCTAAAAGTTCTGTAGAATATGTAAATGAATATATAAATAATAATGGTATTGATATTAAACTAGCTGGTAGTCATTTATGTGGTACTTGTGGTAATATGCTTAAGTGTCCAAAAGTAATGGATTCAAATAAATTAAGATTAGATAAATATCCATTTATAAAATGTGGAGTAGAAGTAATTGAATATGATGTTAAAAAAGTTAAAGAATATAATAATTTAGTAAAAAAATATAAAGATATGGATATTATCTATGATGAACTAGATGAAAATTTAAAGGAAATATTAAGAAATAGTGGAAGAAATGTAGAACTTCTTAATGTATATGGATGTAACATGTATTATGATGATAGTATAACTATTGATAAATTTAAAAAGAAATAATAAAATGTGATGGTTTTTATTTAAAATGCCATCTTTTTAAATAAAAAAAAATATAGTATAATGATATTGGTGATTATAATGAAAAGAAGAATACTTATAGCATCATATAATCT
>CAVAWS010000039.1:0-9406 GCA_963592455.1 Paratractidigestivibacter sp.
TATATAATATCCTATTTTAACTAAATATTTTCTTATGTTATAAACATTAGTATTAGACTGAATAATAATATTTTTAATATTACTTAACTTTTCTATATTATCATTTAATATACTTTCTATTTTAACATTACCAAGTCCTGATAATATAATAGTATCTACGTTATAATCTTTTTTTAACTTGCAAAGCCCATCACTTTTTTTAATTATTACATTTTTAGCATTATATTTATCTTTATTTATATTAGCTTGTTTTAAAGCACCATCTACAATGTCAAAAGCATAAGCTTTAGGACATATATTATTAATAGTTAAATATATATCAAGAAGAGCATGATCACATCCTATATCTGCAATAATACTTCCACTATTAACAAACGATGCTATTTTATCTAATCTTTTAGATAATTTTAAATTAGTCACTTAAGTAATCCTTTAATTTTCTTGATCTAGATGGATGTCTTAATTTTCTTAAAGCTTTAGCTTCTATTTGTCTTATTCTTTCTCTCGTAACACCAAACATATTACCAACTTCTTCTAGGGTATGGCATGTACCTCCATGAAGTCCAAAACGTAGTTTTAATACTTCTTCTTCTCTTGGCGTTAACGTACATAAAACTTCCTCTATTTCATCTTTTAATACTTCATTTATAGCATATTCTTCAGGTGACATAGATGATTCATCTTTTAAGAAATCTCCTAAGTGAGAATCATCTTCTTCTCCAATTGGGGTTTCAAGTGATAATGGATCTTGAGATATTTTAAATATTTCTCTTACCTTATCTTCTGTAGTTCCCATCTTTTTAGCAAGTTCAGCCTCAGTTGGTTCTCTATTTAATTCTAGAGTCATTTGTCTTTGTAATCTCTTTAATTTATTAATAGTTTCAACCATGTGAACAGGCACACGTATTGTTTTTGCTTGATCTGCTATTGCACGAGTAATAGCTTGTCTTATCCACCATGTAGCATATGTAGAGAACTTAAATCCCTTTGATACATCAAACTTATCTACTGCCTTCATAAGTCCAATATTACCTTCTTGTATTAAATCAAGAAATGATAAATTTCTACCTACATATCTTTTTGCAATTGATACAACAAGTCTTAGATTTGATTCAGCTAATAACCTTTTAGCTTCTTCATCACCTTCACCAACTCTTTTAGATAATTCTAATTCTTCATCTAAACTTAGTAAACTTATTTTACCGATTTCCTTTAAGTACATTCTAACCGGATCATTTATGTTTGCAGTATGTGGTAAATCAACATCATCTATTATAAGTGCATCAGCATCATCTGTAGCATCTTCTTCATCCATGTCTTCTGATATAATTTCAATGTTATTTTCATGAAAAGAATTATATAAATCATCTAATGAATCACTATCTAACTCTAATCCTTTTAAACTTTCCGCTAACTCCTCATATGTTAAAATCCCTTTTTCTTTACCTTTTTTTATTAATTCTTGTTTTCTTTGTTCAAATGTTTTTATTTCTCCCATTATTTACACTCCCTCTTTTTTAGCTCTGTCAACTTTTGTAATAAAATAATTTTTTTAGATGTATCTACTTCTCTTCTTATTTTATCTTTTAAATTATTAATTTCTGTTTTTAATAAACCTTTATCAATGGTTTTAATATAATCATTTATTTGTTCTTCATTCATACTATTAGGAAGAGATAACTCATCAATTCTAAGCACTTCCTTTATTAAATCTTCTTCATCTTCTAAATAAAGAACAAAATCCGTAATATTAATATAATGATTTTCGTCATAAAATGCAAGTATTTTATCAGCAATTTTAGACAATTTTTCATTTGTTAAGTAAGATATCTTCTCTTCATATATTTTTATAGCCTCTTTATTTTTTAACATATAATATATTAGATACTCTTCTGCTTTAACAAACTTATCTTTACTTACCATTTTTCTTTTATCTATTATGTTAATTTTTTCCTTTGGAACATTCTTAACTAAGTCATTTATGGTTTCTATATCAACACCAGTTTGTTTAGATAATTTTTTAACCGTTAACTCATAAACAACTTTATCATCTATTTTTTCTAACTCCTTAGACACACTTTTTAAGTAACTAGAAACCTCATTAAAATCATTAAAATTAGTTTTTTCTTTATCAAGACTTATCTTATACTCAATAGATGACATAGGATTATTATAATGAGCATTAAACTTATCTATTCCTTTTTTTATTATGTAATCATCTGGATCTAAGTCTTCTTCTAGTCTAATTACCTTAGGTGTTATATTAATTTTTTCTAGTTCTTCTATAGCTGATATTGTAGCTTTGTTACCAGCTTTATCACCATCAAATAACAATATAACGTTACTAGATAGCCTTCTAATTAATAAGGCATGTTCACGTGTTATCGCAGTTCCCATCGTTGCAACAACGTTTTTAATACCTATGGTATAAAGTCTTATTACATCCATAAATCCTTCTACTATAATTATCTCATTTTTATCTTTTGCATACTCTATAGCTCTATGATAATTATATAGTATAGAACCTTTTTTAAATATAACAGATTCTTTAGAATTAACATACTTACTTTCATCTTCACCATTATATATTCGTCCAGAAAATCCAACTACACGTCCTAACGTATCATATAGTGGAAACATAATTCTGTTTCTAAATATATCGTAGCAAAAGTTATCTTTAGAACCAGATAATCCAATATTTACAAAATCTTCTTTTTTAAAACCTTTTTTCTCTAACAGCTTAGATACTTCATTACCATTCATTGAAAGACCTATTTCAAAGTTATCTATCACCTCATCTGATAAGTTTCTATCGTGCAAGTAATTTATAGCATTAATACTATACTTAGTTTTAATGTTATTTTTATAATACTTACATGCTAATAAGAACATTTCATAATACTTATTATTCTTATCATCTACGCTTAAGGAATTACTCTTAGTTTTAATATCTAAAAATATTCCAGCTTTTCTTGCAACTTTATTTACAGCTTCTGTAAACGATATCTTTTCATAGTTCATAACAAAGTTAAATACGTTACCTGATGCACCACAAACAAAACATGTATATATTTGCTTTTCTTCTGATATACTCATAGAAGGATTATGGTCATCATGAAATGGACATATTGCAAAATAGTTTTTACCTCTTTTAGTAAGAGGTAAGTAATCTGCAATTACATCTACTATGTTAACTTTCCTACTTATATCTAAAATTGTCTCATATGGTATTTTCTCCATAAAAACACTTCCCTATTATAATTATTCGTCAAAAACCTTTAAATCCTTCGTTTTTAATTAAAAAAATAGCTATTTTTAGCTATTTTTTACAATTTATTATATATATTTACCATTATTCCCCATCAATAATGTCTTCTATTTTATTAAGAGCATCATATAATGATACCTCGGCTGATTGTTCTTCTTTTCTTTCTTTAACTTCTACTAAGCCTTCATTTATCTTCTTACCAATTGTTATTCTAATAGGTATACCAATTAAATCCATGTCATTAAACTTAACGCCTAATCTTACGTCTCTATCATCAAGTATAGTTGAAATACCATTACTTCTAAGTTCATTATATAAATAGTTTGCAGCATCTATTTGTTTTTCATCATCTACACTTAAAAGTACTATAGCCACTTTAAAAGGTGCTATTTCATATGGCCAAATAATACCATTTTCATCATTATTTTGTTCAACAACAGCTGCCATACATCTTTCTATACCAATACCGTAACACCCCATCCAAACAGGCATAACATTATTATCTTTATCCAGGTAATTTAGTCCAAGTTTTTCTGAGTACTTAGTATCTAATTTAAATGTATTTGCTATTTCTATTCCGTTTTTAAACTCTAACTTATTGTCACAGTTAGGGCATACATCATTAAGAGTTATACATCTAATATCTTTTATATCTATGTAATTAAAATCTTCTAAGTTAACGTTTTCATAATGATAATCAGTTTTATTAGCTCCTACTATAAAATTAGTCATATAACTTACCTCATTATCCAAAATAACAGGTATATCAAGTCCAATAGGTCCAGCAAAACCAACATTTGCATTAGTAATTCTAATAACATCATCACTACTAGCAAGTTTAATATGAGATGCATTAAGCTCTTTTTTTAATTTTGCTTCACTAACTTCATTATCTCCTTTAACTAGTGCTGCATAAAACTTATCATCTACTTTATATATAAGTGTTTTAACAATTAATGATTTATCTACGTTTAAAAATGAAGCTAAATTATCAATGGTAGATATATTAGGAGTCTTTATTAAAGCCCTTTCTTTTAAATCTACTACGTTTTTTTCTTTTTTACAGCTACACTTAGCTATTTCTATGTTAGATGCATATCCGCATTCATTACATATTGCAATTTTATCTTCACCAATTGAAGTAATTGCTTGAAACTCTTCAGATAAGCTTGCATCCATTGCACCAGTAGAAGCTTTAACTATTTTATAATCTATACCAAGTCTTGCAAATATCTTCTTATATGCGTTATACATAACGTTATACGAAGTATTTAAACCTTTTTCATCTCTATCAAAAGAATAAGCATCTTTCATTAAAAACTCCCTTATTCTAATTAAACCATATCTACTTCTTTCTTCATCTCTATACTTATTTTGTATTTGATATATACTAAAAGGCATATCTTTATATGATTTTATCTTCATAGATGCTGCTAGCGTAAATAACTCTTCATGAGATGGTGCTAAAACATAGTTTTTATCAAATCTATCTTTAAGAGAAAAGATGTTTTTACCAAAGTCTTCTTTATCAAGTGAAGAAGAAAATAACTCTTCATTTATTAAAGTAGGCATCATAAGCTCTGCACAAGAGGCATCTTCCATTTCTTCTCTTATTATTTTTTCTATGTTTTTTAAAACCTTATATCCAAGAGGCAAATACATGTAAACCCCGCTAGATGTTCTTTTTATCATACCTGCCCTTGTAAGCAAGTTACCGCTTACTGATTCTTCATCCTTGGTATTTTCTCTTAACGTATAAAAAAAGCTTCTACTTAATCTCATAACTTATCTCCTATCTAAATAAAAGTATATAATAAATAAAAATCAAAAGCAATAAAAAAAGTTCTATTTCTTAGAACCCTTTTTATATACAGAAACAACTTCTAACTTTACATCAGAATCATTAGCTTTTACTAAACCACCTTCTAAAGCTTTTTTAGCTAACACATTAGGATCAATTTCATACACATTATTTTTATTATCCAATAATAATAATTTTATTGATTCATAAAATGCAACTGAGTCATATAAACTAGCAGCCTTAGCAAGTGTGTCAGCAGAATGACCTTCTGGTGTATTAACTATTGTTTTAGCTGAAGTAATAAGAAATGTATCTTCATCATTTACTTTTATATTCTTATCAAAACTTTCTATTTCTACTATGTATTTTGATAAAACATTGTTGAAGAAGTTAAAAGTTTTATCCTTGCTCTTATTTTCACTAGCAACTGAAAATGTGTTATTGCTTTCGTTCATAAAAATCACCAATCCTTAATTTATTTTACTAATTAAAATTTCTAATTTACCCTTTTCTTCTTCTAACTTTTGCCTTTCAGCATCAACTATATTACTAGGAGCATTATTTACATAACCCTCATTTGATAATAGTTTTTCTCTTCTTACTATACTATTTTCTAAAGATTCTTTTTCTTTAATTAAGTTTTCAATATCTTCTTTAGTTTGTTTTTTACTTTCAAAATATAAAGATAATGTACCATACTGAAATACAACATCTACTTTAGACAATTCATCAGTAGAAGATGATATGATATCACACTTAAGCATTTTTGTCAATAATTCTTTATTATTATCAATTAAACTCTTATTTTCATCATTAAAGTTATTAACCATTTTAAATCCTTTAGGTATATCATTTTCAGCTTTAGAATTACGTACGCTAGAAATAATTTCTATTATAGAATCTGTTTCTTTTTCTTCATCTTTAAAAATTAAGTCCTTATCATATTTTGGATAGCTAGATAATATTATGTTTTCACTATCTTTTATTTTAAGTGAAGAATAAATTTCATCAGTTACATATGGCATAAAAGGATGAAGCATTTTTATGATATCAGTTAAAACAAGTATTAAACATGACTTAGTAGAATAATTATCACTTGATACCTTACTATATTCAATGTATGTATCACAAAAATCTTCCCATATAAACTTATATAACTCTTTACCAACAACGTTAAAATTATAAGTATCCATATTCTTTCTTACACTCTTAATAGTTTTATTAAGCTTAGTCAAAATCCATTTATCACTTGAAGTTAGGTTAGTTAAATCAATTTTTTCTAAGTCTTCAGTATTCATAAGTACGTATCTTGATGCATTCCATATCTTATTAATAAAGTTCCATGTAGATTTAACTTTATCTTCATCGTATCTTAAGTCTTGACCTGGTGCAGAATTAGTTGTCAAAAACCATCTTAATGAGTCTGCTCCATAATTATCAATAACTTCCATTGGATCTACTCCGTTACCTAACGACTTAGACATCTTTCTTCCTTCTTTATCGCGAATAAGCCCGTGTATTAAACAATCTTTAAATGGTCTTTTACCTGTTAATTTAAGAGATTGAAATACCATTCTACATACCCAGAAGAAGATAATATCATATCCTGTTACTAATACATCATTTGGAAAATACCTATCTAAATCATCAGTTTTATTTGGCCATCCTAATGTGCTAAATGGCCATAGTGCAGATGAAAACCAAGTATCTAATACATCTTCATCACGAGTCCATCCTTCTTCTTTAGGTGCTTCTTTACCAACGTAGATTTTATCTTCCTTATACCAAGCTGGTATTTGATGTCCCCACCATAACTGTCTTGATATGCACCAGTCATAGCAGTCACTCATCCAGTTATTTAATATCTTTTCAAATCTTTCTGGAATAAAATTAACCTTGTTATCTTTATTTTTTTGATTTTCTAAAACATTTTTAGCTAACTCCTTCATGTTAACAAACCATTGTTTAGATAAGTAAGGTTCAACCATAACGCCAGTTCTTTCAGAATGACCAACACTATGAGTCATTTCTTCTATTTTAATAAGTAAGTCTTCTTCTTTTAAATCTTTAATTAATGCATCACGGCACTCAAATCTATCCATACCTTCATATTTACCTGCGTTACTATTCATGGTAGCATCCTCGTTCATAACTACAATTCTTTCTAGATTATGACGATTACCAACTTCAAAGTCGTTAGGATCATGAGCTGGAGTTATTTTAACTACACCAGTACCAAATTCTATATCAGCATGTTCATCACCAACTATTGGAATTAATTTATTTACAATTGGTAAAACAACGTTTTTACCTATTAATTTATTATATCTTTCATCCTTAGGATTTACTGCAACTGCTGTATCACCAAATAAAGTTTCTGGTCTTGTTGTTGCAACTTCTAAGTATTTGTCACTATCTTCTATAAAATACTTAATATGATAAAATGCACCAGGTATATCTTTATATATAACCTCTTCATTTGAAAGAGCTGTCTTTTGTACTGGATCCCAGTTTATTATCCTTTCGCCTCGGTATATTATGCCTTCGTTATAATACTTAACAAATACTTCTGTAACAGCATCATTTAATCCTTGATCAAGGGTAAAACGCTCTCTAGAATAATCAAGAGCAAGTCCTAGTTTTGCCCACTGACTTCTTATAGTACTTGCATACTCTTCTTTCCAATCCCATGCTTTTTCTAAGAAACCAGCACGACCTAAATCACGTTTATTAATACCTTGTTTTTTTAATCTATCTACTACTTTAACTTCTGTTGCAATAGCAGCATGATCCATACCAGGAAGCCATAAAGCATCATATCCATCCATTTTTTTATAACGAATTATAATATCTTGAAGAGTTGTATCCCAAGCATGTCCTAAATGTAATTTACCAGTTACATTTGGTGGTGGTATAACAATTGAAAATGCCTCCTTAGTTAAATCACCAGCTTTAAAATAATTATGTTTAACCCATGACTCATACTTACCACTTTCTATTTTTTTATAATCATATTTTTTATCTAGCATCTTAATACCTTCTTTCTTTTCTCTTATCTTTTATATTTAACTCTTTTAAAAAATACTTTTTTCTATCACTTATATTTTCTATTTTATTAAAACCATTTAATATATGTATATCGCTATAAGGGTCTTCAAAACCTACTTTTGTAAAATAAACTTCACCACTTAGCATATCTTCTATATCTTTATCTAAATTATCTAAGATGTATTTAGCTTGATATTTACTAATTACCTCCGGTAAATAAACTATTTTTCTTTCTTCTGATGAAACTGCTATATGACCATTTGAAGCTACTTCACAAAATGTTCTATACTGTCCATCATTTGTATAAATATCAATATCAAATTCTTCTGCTAACGCAAGAATATTTTTTTCATGAAAACCATTAAACTCATTATCTATTCTCTTAGATAGAACCTTATTAAACGGTTCATTTAATATAATCTTCACATAGCTTTCCAAATAAATCACCTCTTTCATAAAAAAAATCATCCTTTAACAAAAGGACGATTAATAACCGCGGTACCACCTTAATTCATATTACTTTAATAATATGCAGCTTAATGCTTTAACGCAGCACTTACGTAATTACTTACTATTATTTCAGTAAAAAAGCTCCCAAGCTACCTTCAGCTACTATTTATACAAGTTTACACCAAACACTTGCTCTCTTTAATAAATACATAACTTACTCCTCTTGATCAAAGCAGTTAACAATATTATATAATCAAACACTAAAAATATCAATAATTTTTTAACCACAAATATCAAATAAACCTAAATAATAAGTTTCACTAGTTGTAGTATCATAAAGTGCTAGAAAGTAAACTTTGCTTCCTTCATTTGACATATTATTTAGGTTTTCACTGCTACTCCAAGCCTTGTATCCTGAACCTACCACCGGATTATAACTATTATCATCAACTATTAATTCTTTGGCACCATTATTTGGTTCGCCTAAATTATATGCTTCTGTAGAATTTGATATATATGCTCTTAATTTACCATTTGATGTTGAGCCAGTGCTATTTGAAAAATCCCTTGGAAAATACTTAACTCCATACCTTGAGTAAACCTTAACTTTATTTTCACTATTATACTTAAACCAATATTCGCAAGTCTCGCCTGTAACTGGTATAACTTGATTAGCATATAAGCTCTTGCCGTTTACTATGTCGTCATTTGATGCATTTAAAATGTTAGTTGATGCGGAAAACATGTTTAAAGCAACAAGTAAAAATAATAAAAAGCTAATTAATAATGCATATAAAATAGCACTTATTGCAAATCCTTTATTATTAAGAGTCATATAT
>CAVAWS010000040.1:0-5319 GCA_963592455.1 Paratractidigestivibacter sp.
CTATAAAAATTAATAAAAACATATTAAATAAATCTAAGAAAAATATAGAAGTAAATGTAAAATATGGAGAAAAAATAGGAGAAATTAAGAAGTAATATTTTTAAAAATAAAATTATATGGTAATATTATTATAGGAGGTATGCTTATATGGATAAAGAAAATAAAGATTTAGAAAAGACGGATGTTATTGAAGAAGATGATGAAAATGAATTTGATGATATAAAAGATGTTACAAGAAAAATAGATTTAAATGATTTATATGATGGTGCGGTTAATAATACTGTTATAATTGATCCTATAACGCAAAATGAACTTTTGTATAAAAAAAGAAAACCTAATATAACGTTTATAATAATTCTTATTGCAATTATAATATTACTCGGAATTTACTATATAACTAACAAAAGTGATTTTACTAGAGATGATACTAATGTAGCTTCTAGTAAAACAACTACGACGACTAAGAATAGTAGTAATAGTGGTTTTATTAATTGTAAATATACTTCAAAGTCCGATACTGAAGCGATAGATGCATTATATAATTTTACTTATGAAGAAGATAAGATTATTAAAAGAAGTTTTGAGTACAGCCTAGTTAATACATCTGATGTTAGCTCTGATGTTGCAACTAACTTAGAAAGAGAGTATGAACTTTTATATACTAATAATTCTACTGTAAAAGGTTTTAAGACTCGTTTTAATAAAACTTCTAAGGGATTTACATTCTCATCTAATACAACTTATAGCAAGGTTAATTTTAGTGATATTAAAATAGAAGATAATCAAACATTATTATTTATAATGCCAAGTTCTGATGACACAGCTTTATCAGTTAATAATAATTACCAGAAAAAAGGTTTTACTTGTACTGTTACAAAAGAGGAGTAATATATGAATAAAAAGAAAGATGTAAAAAAAGAAGAAGTAAGTATAGAAAAAAGAAAACAAAACTTAAAGAAATTAAAACTTGTGATGGTAGCTTTAGATATTATATGTATACCAATAATTATATTACAAATAAAAATGAATACGTTTAATATTCCTTCTTTTGTAGTGTTAATTGTTTGTAATATTATTGTATTTTTAGCTAAAATAAAGGAAACTAAAGATTAGTTTTCTTTTCTTTTTAATATTTTTATCATCATAAGCGATGTTGTTACAATTATCCCAATAATTATTGAGTATAAAAAGGATGAAATACCTAAGTTAGATTTACACATTATGTATAGTGCAGTATATTTTATAATCATTGATATAATTGATATTTTAAGTAAGTCATTTGTTTTATCCATCGCCTGCATTGCAACTGACAAGGTAGGCTGCATATATAAAATTATAAAGAACGGGCCTATTAAATAAAGGTAATTAACACCCAGATTAATATTGTATACTAACGTTAATATTTGTTTTGGAAATGCTAATATAATACCTAAACAAATAAAGCCAATTAACATAGATAACATCATTAGTATATATAATTTTTTATTAAATAATTTATATTTTTTATTATAATATAGCTTAGTTATATTAGGTAATAAGGCTGATGCTATTGCAACTGAAAAAAACGTTGGCATACTAAGTAATGGAATAATATATGAGTTTATTATACCGTATTCTACCGTTATATATTTGTATGATAGTCCACTACTAATAAGTGTTTTAGTAAGTATTATAGGTTCTAAGAAAAAGCCTATGGAAGAGATTAATCTAACTAGGGTAGTTGGTATGTTTATTTTTAATATTTCTCTAATTATTTCCTTATCTATTTTATTTTTTTCCTTCTTTATATACATCTTTTTTATTCTATTATTAAGTATTAAAATTGTAAAAAACTCAGTTATTATGTTAAATAATATTAGCACTGATACAACGTATATATTTTCTTTTAATATAAAGTAGGGAAGTATTACTACTATTAATATAATTTTTATTATTTCTTCTATAATATTGGTAACAGAAGGCATAAACATATCTTCTTTGCCATGTAAAAATCCTCTTTGAATACTAGATATAGTAGTTGGAATTACTATTAGACATATAAAATTAATTGGTATTTTAAGTTCACTATTATTTAATGCACTTGCTATTAAAGGTGATGTAAGTAATATAAAAATTATTAAAATAACATCTACTATAATACCAAGTATGTAAGCATTAAATAACAGATTTTTATTATCATATTTATCCATAGACGATATTTTGCTAATTGATATAGGAAAGCTAAACTGAGTTAGTGTAATTATTAACATTAAAGTAGGTGTTATTAAAGTGTATATTGCAACAACGTTTATTCCTGCAATTCTAGTATATATAACCTTAGATATCATACCTAGTATTTTTGACATACCACCTGCAATTAAAAGTATAATTATATTTTTAAATAATTTATTATTCTTAAACTTTATCATAATAAATTATATGTACATTAAATAAATATATTGAACTAAATATTTAAGCATAAAAAAATAAGACTATTTATTAGTCTTATTTGTTGTAGAATTCTACTACCATTGATTCTTTTATGTCTGCTGGAAGTTCGCTTCTTTCTGGCATACGTACATAAGTACCAGATAATTTTTTCTTATCGAATTCAACATATTCAACAGTCTTAGCATTTTTTTCTAAAGATTCTAAAATTGCTTTATGATCTTTTGAAGCTTCTTTAACAGCGATTACATCACCAGGTTTAACTTGGTATGATGGAATATCAACCTTTTTACCATTTACAGTGATGTGCCCATGGTTAACTACTTGTCTTGCAGCTTTTCTAGTTGTTGCAATACCCATACGATAAACAACGTTATCTAATCTGCTTTCTAATAATTTTAAGAAGTTTTCACCATGAATACCTTTCATTTTAGCTGCTCTGTTAAATGTTAATCTAAATTGTTTTTCGTTAACACCATACATTAATCTGATTTTTTGTTTTTCCATTAATTGAAGTTTGTATTCAGATGCTTTACCACGTCTTCTGTCATTACCATGTTGACCTGGGCCATATGGTCTTTTAACTAATTCTTTACCAGTTTCTGTTAAAGAAAATCCTAAATGACGGCTTTTCTTGTACATTGGACCTGTATATCTTGACATATTTATTCCTCCTTTGTTTTTTTTAAATTGTAAACTAAAGGACCCATTGCCATTTAATAGGGAGTTTGTTTTGATACGTTCGTCTTTGCAGCTATAAAGATTACTAATATAACTTTTTTAATTGCAAACAAACACGTTATTAAATTCAAATTAGGTGCTGCTTTAAAGTTTACACGCCTTTAATTATAGCTAATTATATGTTTTAAGTCAAGTTTTTATTGATAAGATATAGAAGTTATGATAATATATAACCTAATATTAAATCTTGTCACATGGAGGTTTAGCTATGAATGAGTATGAAAAGTTATTATATAAAGAAAATGAAAACAGCTCGTTAACACCGTTTGGATGTACTGAGTCTTCTTACCTTTGGACTAATGAAAATATGTATTTATATGAAGATGAAGACTTAAGTGATAAATGTATATTAACTGTTACATCAAGTGGTGATCATACACTAAATGCTGTTTTAAACGGCGCAAAGAAGATTGATTCATTTGATATTAACTTATATAGTAAGTATGTATCAGCACTTAAAATAGCAATGATTAAAAAATATGATTATAATGCATTTTTATACAGGGTTAATTGGATTGAAAACATTGGTGGTCTTAATTTTAATGCAGGAAAAAACATGGTAGAAGAATTAAAAGAATACTTAACGTATGATGAGTACATGTTTTGGAAAACAGAAGAGTACTTAAGAATAAATAATAAGATTGACTTTTACGACATAGTAAATACTAATTTATATAGAAATTTAAATAGATATAATAATGTATGTTCATATAAAAAGTTAAGAAAAATGCTTGGTGATGTATCTATTAGTTATAGTAATTTTGATATTAAAGACATATCTGATAACGTTAATCAAAAGTATGATGAAATATACGTTAGTAACATATTAGAGTTTTTCTTGTCATCTGATAAAGAGTATAAAAAAGTCGTGCAAAGTCTTGATGGTATCTTAAATAAAAAAGGTAAAATACATGGTTATGATTTTAACAGGAATATTAATGCTAAGTATGTTGATAAATATCCAAATAATTTAGTTTATAAATATAAAGAAATAAAAGATAAAAAATGTAGTGAAAAAGCTTTTATGTTACAAAAAATAAAATAGTTTATTAAAAAGATTAAGAGGTTTAAATGATATATACAAGTTCATATAAAATTTTATAACAGATAAGTATAGATTAGTATCTATTTCTAAGGATAAGGGAGCTAGTTTTACTTATGATGACGGAAGTATTTATAGTGGTGAATGTTACTTAGATTTAGCATCAAAGAAAGAGTTTTTTAAAAAATGGAGAGCACTTAGATATGAGGTTTCATTTGAGGAAAGTACCATGTTTTATATTAAACACTTTTATGACGAGGTGTTAAAGAACTTAGATCCAAATAAAGTATATAATGATTTAGATGGTGCAGTACTTTTATGTTATGAAGAGTCTTGTGAATTTTGTCATAGACATATAGTTGCATCATGGCTTAATAAAACAATTAATAAAGAGGTGCTAGAGTGCATCTATGTTGATGATAAGCTTATAATAAAAGAAAGACCTAGTTACATAGATGAGTATTTAGATACTATAATGAATAATAAAAAACAAATTAATGATGCTTTAATTTGTTTTTAATTTCTCTATAAAATGATCTAAAACCATATAGTAATATTCCGTAATATAAGTCATTTATAATTTCTTCTTTAGTTGAATAAAAGTCTGTTTTAAGTATTATTCTTTGTGTTAGTGATAAACACTTTAATATGTTTATATCACTCATTTTAAGTTCCTTTAAATTATTAAGGCGGTTTTACAATAAAGTAATTTGCATGTTAAGTTATTAGATGGACAGCCTTTATCAGTAAGTATAAGACATGTTCTGCAGCATCCACTAATTGTGTTGGATTTATTTTTTCTTTGTACAATACACTTATTATCTTTAAACTTACATAAATCCATGTAATAATATTTGTTTATTACTTTAATAGCTTCTTCATATACGTATTTTATTCTATCTTTTCTTCTTTTAATATTAAGTGCTTCAACTATTATTTTAAGATCTTTATTATCGGTTTTAAACGTAAATGACTTAAAAATAGATAATCTATATAAAAATAATAACTTTGTATTATTAATAGTAATCTTCATATTATGCCTCTTACTTAAAGTAAATTCTATCACGAAGCTTATAATTTTTAAAATCTTATTTATTATAGGTTAATGT
>CAVAWS010000041.1:0-9574 GCA_963592455.1 Paratractidigestivibacter sp.
GTGGTAATGAGAGTAACGGTGGAATACTTATTGTTGGAATGATAATAGTAATAGTAGGGTTAGTTGGCTTTATTTTAACTAAACATAAAAATTAACAAGATTCAAATGTCTTGTTTTTTATATAGAATAAAATTTATGAAGTAGAGGTAAATATGGTAAAAAATATAGAATTAGTTATACCAAAATTAGAAGAATATTCTTATGAAGAAAAATTAGAAAAAGATCCTAATACAATGAGTTATAATGCTGGATATGATGTAACATATTCTGGTTATCATTATGATACTGGTTGTATTGATTTTACTGTGGATAAGTGGAAGAATGTTTATGATAAGAGAATAAAGGAAAATAGATATTTTGCTTATATAAAGGATATTGATATTAATGAATATGTTGGATATGTTAATTACCAATACGATAAAGAACAAAATATTTATGAATGTGGTATTTTAATTGAATTTAAATATAGAGGTAAAGGATATTCTAAAGATGCTTTAAAACTACTAATAAGAGAGGCTTACAATAATAAAATAGAGTATTTATATGATACATTTGAAAAAGATAGAGAAAATACATTGAAAATATTTTTAGATGTCGGATTTGAAATATACAAAGAGAAAAAATGGAAAAAGTTTAATAAAGATGTATCAGGTGTTGTAGTTAGAATAAAGACAGATAATATTATAGAATAGAGGTAAAAATGAAATATAAAGATATTAAAAGTCCAAATGATTTGCTTATGTTTATGAAGAAGAATTTTTCGTATGGATATACTGATAAAAATGGAAAAAAACATTACCCAGAAGATAAAGATTTTAACTTATATTGGTATGATAATTATTCATTATCTAGTTTTGATGATGTTATAAAAAATAAAATAGGTAATTGTTGGGATTTAGTTGAGTTTGAGAGAAAATGGTTCTTGGATAATGGTTATGAAGTAAATACTTTTTATGAAATGGTAGTTTTAGATTATGATAATATTTATCCAACTCATTCATTTTTAACATATAAGGATAATAATAAATATTATTGGTTTGAGTACGCTGATTTAGTTAATATTGGTATTCATGAATTTAATTCAGAAAAAGAATTAATAGATTATCAAATAGGTAAGTATATTAGTTTTTTAAAGGATGAATTTAATATAAAAGAAAAAGAGTTAAGTAAAATAAGATTATATAATTTTTTAAAACCTGCAGAGAAATTATCAGCTGGAAAGTATATAGACTTTGTTACCGGTGGTAAGAGTATAAAAAATTAGCGTGTTGACAAGCAAAAACTTATATGTTAACATTTATTTTAATAAGTGAGTTTGAGTGTGATTTTATATCTAGCCTCAAAGGGTAATAGGCCTATACGTACTTTAAAGAAGCACGGAGTCACTATAAATGAGTGACTTACGTGTTTTTTGTTTGTTGCTCATAATAGATAGGAGGAAAAAATTATGAAGTATTTTAAGAAATTTGTAGGGCAAAGATTATATTTATCACCAATGAGCATTTTAGATGCCGAAAAATACACTATGTGGATGAATGATAGGAGTATAACTGATCCAACTGGGAGTACTGTTAAAATCACATCTTTAGAAGGAGAAAAAGAGTGGATTGCTAACGCTGGAAAAAATGGTGATGCAGTCTTTGCGATAGTAGATGTTAAGACAGATGAGCTTTTAGGTAATTGTTCGTTATTAAATATTGATAGAATAAATAGAAGTTGTACTGTAGGAATTTTTATTGGAGATGAAGGAAAAAGGAATAAAGGCTATGGAAAAGAAGCGTTAAAATTACTTTTGAATTATGCTTTTAATATTGAAAATATGCATAATGTTAATCTAGAAGTATTTTCATTTAACGAAAGAGCGATTAAATGTTACTCGAAAGTAGGTTTTAAAGAGTATGGAAGAAGGCATGAAGTATATTTTTTAGATGGCAAGTATCATGACATAATTGAAATGGAAATGTTAGAAAGTGATTTTAGAAAATAGAACATGTGATTTAAAATAATAATAGATAAGGAGATGATAAAGATGGATAAACTAAAACATGTAAAGCCTCTTAAAGAACACGAAAAAGATGCTATTAATTACATAAAAGAGTTTTATAAATATAATTCTAATATAAATGGATCAGGAGGACTTGATAGATATTTAGATGATTATGATGGTTGGTTAAAGAAGTTAGAAAATGATAGAAATTGTATTCCAAGTGAAGAAAAGGTACCAGCTGAAACTTATTTTTTAGTTAGAGAAAGTGATAATAAAATAGTTGGTATGATAAATATTAGATTATGTTTAAATGAAAGGTTAAGTAAATTTGCTGGACATATAGGATATGGAATAAGGCCTACCGAAAGAAGAAAAGGTTATAACAAGGTTAATCTTTACCTGGGATTAAAATGTTTAAAGAATCATGGTGTTAAAGAGGCATTTTTAGATTGTGAAAAGAATAATCCTGCATCTTCTAAAACAATGATAGCACTTGGTGGAAGACTTAAAAGAGAGTATTATAGTAATTATACAAAAAGTATAGTTCAAGATTACTTGATAGATATAGATAAGTCATTAAAAGAAAATGAAAAGATATATGAACCTATGATAAGTACAAGTTCTTCATAGAAAAATATATGATATAATACTATAAGTAAAGGAAGTTTATATATGAATTTATTAGTTAAAGCAAATGATTTTGATAAAGATTATGTTTATAGTAGTTATAAAGATTTTAATGTCTTAGAAAAGAATGCTATTAAGATGTTTTTTGCAAGGTTAAAAATAAGTGATGCAGATATTTATAATAATATAGAGTATAAAAAGAAGCGTGCTTGCAATACAACATTAATTAAAGTTAATTATAATAAAAAAGATTATTCTATGGTATTAGTAAAAAATAAATTAATAAGTGTTTTAGCAAGTGATAAAGTGTACCTAATAAATGAGGATAATATTTTTAAAAGAAAAGGTAAACAATTTGAACAATATCATATAAAAAATAATGAATTAGAAAATATTTATACTACATCTTTTAATAATGGAGTTGATAGTTTAAGAAAGTATGACGAAGGACGTATCTTTATTAATGGTATGTTATATAAATTATATCCTCCAAAGTTTATCTCTAGAAAGTTTGATGAAGTAATAACAAAAGATGATATAGATGATAAGTCTAGTATTATATGTGATAAAAATTGTCCTGATATTTTAAAAGATTTATTAAAAAATATGGTAAATAGTAAAATGAATGTTGGCATTTATACCTTAGAATCTGATGATGAAGTATTACTTGATGGTAATAAACAAAAACTAAAAACAGTTGTACTTCAGTATATTACTAAGAGTAGTTATGTTAATAAAAATTATTTTTACTATAATCATCTAACTAATAAATTAGAAGCGGTAAGAGATGAAAAGTTAGATGTTGTTAAAGAAAGCTTAAATAAAAAGGCAAGTATATTAAATCAAAGTAGTAAATATGTAGATGAAGAAATTGAAAAAGAAAAGAATAATAAAAAATAAAACAATATATAGCAAACGCTAAAATTAAGAGATTTCTTAGGAAAAATAAGAAATATAGGAAGTGATAATTTATGACTAAAATAATAGAAATTAGACACCTATCTAAAACGTTTAAAATAAAAGAAAAAGAAAAGGGATTTAAAGGAAGTTTAAAATCTATAATTAAACCAAAATACAAACTTAAAAAGGCAGTTAACAACATTAATTTGTCAATTGATAAGGGAGAAATTATAGCTTTTATAGGTCCTAATGGAGCGGGTAAGTCAACAACTATAAAGATGCTTACTGGTATACTTTGCCCAAGTAGTGGACAGGCAATAGTCTCAGGAATTAATCCTGCTAAACAAAGAAAAAAATTAGCATACAAGATAGGAACTGTATTTGGACAAAAAGAGCAATTATGGACTCATTTAACTCCTTATGATAATTTTAAGTTTTTTGGAGCAATATACGATTTAAAGGACTATGAAATAGAAAAAAGAATAAAAGAGTTAAATGATACTTTAGAGCTTAATGATTTTATAAATACACCAGTTAGAAATCTATCATTAGGTCAAAGAATACGTTGTGAAATAGCAGCTAGTTTAATTCACAAACCAGAAATATTATTTTTGGATGAGCCAACAATTGGTCTTGATCCAGTTGTAAAGGAAAATATAAGGGTTTTAATTAAGCGAATGAATAAAGAATTTGGAACAACTATATTTTTAACAAGTCATGATGTTGGTGATATAGAAAAACTTTGTAAACGTGTAATTATTATAAACGATGGAAAAGTTGTACTTGATGATTCTATGTCAAATTTAAAATATAATTATTTAAATAAAAAGATAATTGAAGTTAAAATGAAAGAAAAAGTTAATTTAAGTGATGAAGATGGTATAACTGTTTTAAAAGATAAAGGTTATAGTCTAAAACTTTCAATTGATGTATCTAAAAAGAGTGTTTCAGACGTAATAAAAATGTTAGATACAGATAAAATAATTGATATTAATATATCAAATGAGCCACTAGAAAACATAATTGCAAATATATATAAAGGTAGTAAATAATGAGAAAATATGTTGAAGTATATAAAGCAACGTTAATGGAAGAATTGCAGTATGCTAAAGGTTTTTTGCTTAACTTTATAGGTACTTTAATTCATATATTTATATTTTTTGCATTATGGAAATATTTATACTCTAGTGGGGATAAGTCTATAATTAATGGTTATACTTTAGTTCAAATGATTTGGTATGTTACTTTTACAGAGTTTTTAACAGGTTTTTCGTCAAGTAATATCTTAAGAAAAACACCATCTAATGATATAGTAAGTGGTAATATAGCCTATGCATTAAATAAGCCTTATGATTATACAGGTTATATATTTTCAAGATTTTTTGCAGAATCAACAATAAAGGGAATAATTAACTTAATATGCTCTATAATATTGGGCTTAATTTTAATAGGGCCATTAAAAACGTTTGATATAAGATTCTTACCATTTATGATAATAAGTATTATCTTGGCTATGATAGTTGCGGCCTTGATAAGATTAATAATCAGTTATTTATCTTTTTGGGTAGAAAATTCAGAACCTTTTCAGTGGCTTTTTAAAACTGTTTTCTTAATATTTGGTGTTACTTTCCCACTTGAGATGTTTCCTATGTATATAAGACCAATAATTAGATATTCTCCTGTTTATGCAGCACTATCAGGCCCTGTTAAAATGATAATTAATTTTAACATAAACGAATATTTAGGAGTTATCTTATCTCAATTATTTTACATAGTACTTCTTGTTATAATATTAAAATTTGAATATAAGAAAGGAGCAAGAAAGTTAAATGTTAACGGAGGTTAAAAATCAATTAAGAGTAAGTTTTCTATCCATTAAATATAGTGCTATAAGGGCAATGACAAATAAAAAATCATTCTTATTTAGCGTCTTGTTAATGTTTGTATCTAATGCTTCTTTTTTGGTACAATGGGCAGTTATTTTATCAGTGTCTAGTAGCAGTGATTTATCTATGAAAGAAATATTAATGGTGTGGGGATTTGCAGCGTCTTCGTTTGGACTTGCCAACATAATATTTGGTGGAGCTATGTTCATTCCATATTATATAGAAGATGGAAAGCTTGATGCATATTTAGTTCAACCTAAAAGTGTTTTGCTAAATATTTTAAACTCGCACTGTTCAATGAGTGCTTTTGGAGATTTGATATATGGTTATTTAGTTATTCTTATTGCATCGCCTTCTATTAAAACGTTTATATATTTAACGTTATTTAGTATTTGTGGAGCAATAACATATACTTCGTTTATAGTTATTTTATATTCCTTATTATTCTTTAGTTTAAATTTTAGAGAACTTTCTAATACGTTAATTAGGGTGCCAACATCATTTTCAACTTATCCAGAAGGAATATTTAAGGGTTTTATAAAAATACTTTTATATACCGTGTTTCCAGTAGCATTAATCGTTTATTTGCCAGTAAGAAGTATTCTTACTAATAATCCTTTAATATTACTTATAGTAGGATTTCTTACAATTGTAATATCATTGTTCTCGTTTTTAATATTTAATTTAGGATTGAAAAGATATTCATCAACAAATCTAATGGGTTCAAGAACGTAAGACATAAATATTAAATTTATATTTATGTCTTATTTTATGGCATAAAATAAGCATTTTTAGTTTTTTACAATTTTATTTTTCAATTAAAGTAGAAATAAAGTATAATTTATAGTATAATATTTAATATATGGGAGGCGATTTTGATGCCAAAAATCAAGAGATTTCTTAGGGAAAATAAGAAGATAGTTAGAATAGTTGTAATAGTGTTAATTATTCTATTATTTGGTATTATACTATATAAATCATTATTTTATTCAAATAGTGAAAGTGCAGTATATGGTATTAGAACAAGGGATATAAAAGATCATAAGATTAAAGGTAAAGATAAGGAAAGTTGGAAGAGTAAAGCATTGGAAATCGATAAGATAACTGAGTGCAAAATAGTAGTAAAAGGAAGATTAATTAAGTTTTTTATTACTTTTGAAGATGGTGTTTCAACTGATGATATAAAAACTAAGATTAGTGATGTATCTAAGAACTTAAGTAAAGATGTAACTAGTTATTATGATGTTACTTTTTATGCTAAAGAAGTTAAGTCAGGGGAACCTAAGTATCCTGTAATTGGATATAAACATAAATCTAAGGATTCTATATCTTTTGATACATTTTAAGAGGTGATTTTAAGTGAGAAATAAGAAGAGTAAGAATTATTTAGTATTTGGTTTTATAGTTTTATTAGTAGCTATTTTAATTATCTTAATAGTATCTAGTAAGAGTAATAAAGTAAATACAAGTTTAAATTTATCAGAAAAAAGATGGATAGAGGATAATAAGAAAAAAGTAATAAATGTTTCTATTGCCAATAACATTCCAGCATTTAGTAATGAAGGTGAGGGTGTATTCTTTAGTTTTATAAAGAAGATGGAAGATAAAACTGATTTATCATTTAATTTAATATCATATGATCCATCTGGTGAGACTGAGAAAAATGAGTTATATTACGAAGTTATAAAAAATGATAAGGTGTCAAGCTTAAGTGATGATAGTATGATTTTTTATAAGGATTATTATGTATTAGTAGGTAAAAGCAGTGAAAAAATAACAAATCCATCTAGTATAGATGGCAAGAAAATTGGTGTTTTGAAAAGCGATTTATCAAGTGTAAGTTTTTACATAACGGGTAATAATAATTCTTTTAACACTTATGATAAACAAGATGAGGTTTTATCTTCGTTGACAGATGATAAAGTTGATTATATAGCAGTTCCAAAAATGAGATGTTATAGTTATATACTAAGTAATAATTATCATATTGTGTATAACATAACTGAAATGAAAGAAACATATGTTTTAAAGACATCGAAGAGTTCTTCTGATGAATTAAAAAGTATTGTAAATAAGAGTTATATAGAGTATAAAACTAATAAATTAGATAAAGAATATAATAATTATTTAAATGAGTTTTTATTAACAGAAAATAAAATATCTGAAACTATGAAAGATGATTTTTCTAAGAAGAAATATGTATATGGATACATTGTTAATAAACCTTATGATAGTATGATTAATAATAAATTAATAGGTTTAAATAGTTCATATATTAACTTATTTAGTAAGATAACTGGTGCAACTATTACTTATAAAAAGTATCGTAGTGTTAAAGATTTAAATAATGCGTTAAATAAAAATGAAGTGGATTTTGCTTCTAATTATTATAATTATTCAGAGTTAACTGGAAAGTATACTAAGACAGCAAATGTTTATTCTAATAATTATGTTGTTCTAATTAATAAAGATAGAAGTGATGTTGTTGTTAATTCTGCAAAATCATTAAATAAAATTAAAGTTTATATGCTTAAGTCTACGTTAGCTAAATATTTTAAAGATACTGTAAAAGCTAAAGTAGTATCATATGATAGAATAAATACATTACTAAATAAGATAAATAAAGATAGCATAATAGTCTTAGATAGTGAGTCTTATTATAATTATCAAAGTAAGAACTTAAATAATTATAAAGTTATTTATAATGGTAATGAAAATATTGACCATGGATTTATAATTAATTCAACTAATGAAAATGATACATTTAGTAAATTATTTAGTAATTATATAGAAACTCTTAATTATAAACAAATATATAATAGCTCTGTAAAGGATTATTCCAGTGATTCTAAGGAAGTTAGCCATACGTTTATTTACTTTATATTAATAGTTTTAATAGCATTGATTATATGGTTATTTGCTAAGAAAAAGATTAAAATAAAGAAGAAAACTAAACATGATCAAATAGTTAGATATATTGATCCTTTAACTTCATTAAAAAATAGACATTATTTAAATAAAAACTTTAGTAAATGGGAAAATAATGCTATATATCCACAATCTATAATTGTTATTAACTTAAATAACTTAAGACATATAAATGATGTATATGGACATGAAGAAGGAGATAAGTTAATTAAACAAGCTGCTAACATATTGATAAAGAATCAATTAGAGCAAAGTGATATCATAAGAACTGATGGTAATGAGTATTTAATTTACATGGTTGGTTATGAAAAGAACAAGGTTGTTGCTTTCATGAGAAAATTATATAAGGAATTAAATGAATTACCATATGGCTTTGGAGCAACTTTGGGTTATAGCATGATAGAAGATGATATAAAAACCATTGATGATGCAATAAATGAAGCTGTTTTAGAAATAAGAGCTAGTAAGGAAATGAAGAATAAAAGATAGGTTGATATATGAAAAAAACTAATGAAAAAATAAAGGGGTCTATTAAAGAAAATTATTCTTTAATGAAGACTCCCTTAATGGCTATTTTGCCTGGACAAATATCGTTTTTTGTTTTGTTATCCATAATCCCATTAATAAGTTTACTTGTTATGTTTGCATCAAAGTTATCACTTAGTTTTGTAGTTGTGACTAATTTTATTAACCATTATGTACCAAGTGGAGTAGCTAAGTTAATAATTTCTGTATTTGAACAACAAAAAGTAGGAACTTTAGATATATTATTTATAATAACCGCTTTTTATATAGCAGCTAAAGCAACACATTCAATAATAATAGCATCTACTCAGATTTATGGTGGAAGGCAAACTAATTTTATAAGAACAAGAATAAAGGCAATAATAATGCTTATCATCTTGATATTTCTTGTTTTATCAATTATTGGAATTTTATCTATCGGAAGTAGAATAGTTGCTTATATAGCAGAGGTAAACGGAACAATATCTCCTTACACAACAACATTTTATGATGTAGTTAAGTGGCCTTTTGTATTTTTTATGATATTTATTGCAATAAAAATTATATATACAATAGCACCTAATGTTACAATACCTAGTAAAAGTGTAAATAAAGGAGCATTATTTACTACTGTTATATGGGTTGTTACAACATTTATTTATTCGTTTTATGTTACTCATTTAGCAAATTATTCAAAATTTTATGGTAATTTATCAAATTTAATAATATTAATGATATGGAT
>CAVAWS010000042.1:0-9872 GCA_963592455.1 Paratractidigestivibacter sp.
GGAATAGCTTATGATGGTGATGCTGACAGAGTTGGAATTGTAGATAACTTAGGTAACATAATTGAAACGGATAAATTAATGTCTATTTATTCTAAAAATATTTTAAAGAAAAGTGATAACAAGAACATAGTAATAGACGTTAAATGCTCTAAAGCATTAGAAGATTGTATAAAGAATAGTGGTGGTAATCCTATCATGGTATGTAATGGTAGCAGCTACATAGAAAGTTTTGTACATGACTATCCAGCTGTATTTGGTGGTGAATACTCAGGACACGTATTCTTTAATGATAAACATTATGGATATGATGATGGCATTTATGCTGGATTAAGACTTCAAGAAATAATAATAGAAGAAAATAAAAGCGCAAGCACACTTTATAAAGATTATCCAAAATTAGTTAGTACACCAGAAATAAAGGTACATTGTGATGATAATATTAAATTTGGTATAGTAGATAAAGTATTAGAATATTGTAAAGAAAAGAAATATGATTATTTAAGCATAGATGGTGTTAGAGTTAAATTTGAAGATGGATGGGCTCTTATAAGATGTAGTAACACTGGTCCTAACCTAACACTTAGATTCGAATCTACAACAAAAGAGAAAACTGATCAATTGCAAACTGAGTTCATGACTCTAGTTGATGAATTAATTAAAAAAGCTAATTCAAATTAAATGAATTAGCTTTTTTTCTTCTCTTCTTTTTTCTTTGCAATTCCGTGACTTTCACGAACTTTTCCCTCTATTTCTTCTTTTATATCAGGATTGTTTTTCAAAAATGCCTTAGCATTTTCTTTACCTTGCCCAATTTTTTCACCCTTATAAGAATACCAAGCACCACTTTTATCTATAATACCTATTTCTGATGCTAAATCTATAATTTCAGCCTCTCTTGATACACCTTCACCATACATTATCTCAAGTGATGCAGTCTTAAATGGAGGTGCTACCTTATTCTTTACTACCTTAACATTTGTTTTATTTCCTATAACGTTATCACCATTTTTAATTTGTTCACCACGTCTTACATCCAATCTTATTGTTGAATAAAACTTAAGTGCTCTTCCACCTGGAGTTGTTTCAGGATTTCCAAATAAAACACCAACCTTTTCCCTTAATTGGTTAATAAAAATAGCTATTGTATTAGTCTTGTTTATAATACCTGATAATTTTCTTAAGGCCTGACTCATTAATCTTGCTTGAAGACCAACGTGACTATCACCCATTTCACCTTCTATTTCAGCTTGTGGAACAAGTGCTGCAACTGAATCTATTACAACAATTCCAATTGCTTCACTTCTAACCAACGCTTCACAAATTTCTAGCGCTTGCTCTCCTGTATCTGGTTGTGATAATAAAAGTTCATTTATATCAACGCCTAAGTTTTTTGCATAAACTGGATCTAGTGCATGCTCTGCATCAATAAAAGCAGCCTTACCACCTTGTTTTTGAACTTCTGCAATAGCTTGAAGAGCAAAAGTTGTTTTACCAGAAGACTCTGGGCCATATATTTCAACTATTCTACCCTTTGGGTATCCACCTACACCAAGTGCAATATCAAGTGTTAATGAACCACTAGACACAGCGTCTATTTCATTATGAGTTTCCTCACCAAGTTTCATTACAGAACCCTTACCAAATTGTTTTTCTATATCTTGAAGAACCTGTTCTAAAGTTTTATTATTTGATTCAGATTTCTTTACCATTTATATATCCTCCTAACCTTGATTACATTACCATTATATATTAATATTTTTTTAAATGCAATAGTTTTTCGTACATTTGTTTGATATTTTACAAATGATGTCTTTATAAAACAAAAAAAGCTAATAAATAGCTTATTTTTTACTCTTAGATTCTTTTTTATCTTCTTCAAATATAACTGCTTTATTTTGATTATAATACTCTATTCCTGACACAACAGAGAATATTACAGCTAAAACTAATAAGAAGTTAGCAACATCATAACCAAATGACTCAAATGGTAAATTATAACAAAGAGTTAAAATTATACCAAGCATTAAAAACGTTGTTTTTATCTTTCCAGTTTTAATTGCAGCTATAACTTTTCCCTTCGAACCTGCAATCATTTTTATAGTATCAACAACAGTATCTCTCATAACTATGATAACTGTTATAACTGGTGAAACAAAACCTTGTGCTGTTAATATAATTAACGTTGAATTAACAAGCATTTTGTCTGCTATAGCATCAGTCATCTTTCCAAAATTAGTAACTATGTTGTTTTTTCTAGCTATGTATCCATCAAGAGCATCAGTTATTGATGCAACTGCAAATATTCCAGCAGCTATAAAATATTTTATATCAACTGTAACAGTACTAATTAAAACCTTTGGAAATTCAATGTTTACTAAGTAAAAAGGAAATAATAATAGTACTATTAAGCACACAGTTAAAAATATTCTAAACATAGTTAATTTATTAGCCAAATTCATAATCCACCTCTTACATCTTCATATACGAAATTACATTATCCTCTGAATTATCAGGGTTAACATACTCAGTTACTACTATATAACCAATTAAAAACATTAATAAAGCTATTATTAATCCAACTATAATTGGTATAAGTTTTGATTTTTTCTTTTCTTCTATTGTATAAGGAGAAACTACTTTTTTCTCATGCTCATCTTTTAACTTTTTTTCCTTAGAAGCTTTTTCTATCTCCTTAATAGGTATTTTAGATGTTTCTTCAAAGAAAAACTCATTAAACTCATCAAGCATTTTTTCTTCATCTAATCCTAAATACTTAGAATAATCTCTTATAAACATTTTTAGATAAAATACGTCTTTAAAGCTTTTTAGGTTTCCACTTTCAATGTTTTCTATTTGTGATTGTTTAACATTTAAATCCTCTGAAACCTCTTTTACACTAATTCCCTTATCTTCACGTGCAGCTTTTAACTTTTCACCTATCTCTGTCAAAGTGTTCACATCCTTCATATTAATAATAATATTTTTAATAAGCCACGTTCTGTACCAACATAAGTTGGTTGCAAACATTTATCTATACTATAAAAGTATCCTTTAATCCGTTTTTATTTCTTCATAAAGACTCCCCTACCAAATTTGGGTTTCTCACTCATGGGGTTTACCCGTTCCACTCCTTTTATTTCTAAAAGGCATCGTCACTGTGGCACTTTATGCTACTAATAACCATATTAAAAACTTAGGTTATATTTGCGCCGTCAAGCATAACGCCTGCCAAAGGTTATTTTTTCCCTTTGCATGAACACTACGTTCATTACAGAACCGTGTGAGCGTGGACTTTCCTCTACTTAAAATAAGCAGCGTTTGCATAAAAAACATTATTAATCTTTATCATATATGTATTTTTCCAGTTGTGATAAACGTCTTAATATGTCAACATTAGTTATTTCTTTTTCGCTTTTTTTAACTATATCAATGTTAGCTTTTAAATTTCTAAGTTCATTCTTCAAAGATAAATTTTCATCAGCTAAATCCTTATTCTCAGTTTTTAACTCTTTAATTATATTAATAAATTCAACGTAATCTTTAATTATTTGATCCAAAAACTTATCAACTTCTTGAAGTCTATAACCACGAGTATCTATTTTGAAATCCTTATCAAAAATATCTTGTGGTGACAAAGCTATTCTATCATTAAACATATTTACCACCTCTGTAGTTAACATTATCACATTTTTTTTACTTTTTGTCAATTTACATATAGCTTACCTTTTATTAACACTTCTTATTCATTTCTTACCAATAATTTCATTATAATACTTAACTAAATCATAAGATGAAACAGAAAAACTAAAGGTAACAAACCCTATAAATAAACTTTCAAAATTAAATCCAAAAAATAAAAAGTTAATAACTAAACTCACTATTAGTAATATCCAAACTACGTACTTACTCTGAACTTTAAAAGTCATCTTAATTGTATTACCAAGTATGTTTAGTATAATCCAAATAGCTACCATATGAGGTATTAAATAATATAGTTCTTTTACACTTTCCAAGCATATCACCTATTTAATAATATGATTTTTTCTTCTATTATTTCAGTATTTAAAATTATATCATCAAACAATAAAAAAATAAAAATATTATTCATAATTAATCACCAGTTTAAATTTATCATAATCAAATTATTAAATAAATAAATTCGACATTTCTTATCAAAATATTATATAAATTATATTTAAATTGTAGTATAATTAATTTGGTGATAGATTTGTTAAAAAATTATTCATACTTAAAATTTAATAATGTTAAAACTAATAATATTAAACAAGGTTTTAAAAATAGAGGTATGCAGCTTGAATTTGATATAAACCTATCTAATGAATATTATAAAATTAAAGATATAGCATATATATATAAAAAACCTACACCTATTAAACTAGTAAAAGTTGATTATAAAAAAGGGTTAATAAATGAAGCTTATTTTATGACTCCATCAACCACTGATTATAATGGTATATATAAAGGAAAATACATTGATTTTGAAGCTAAAGAAACAAGTTCTAAAACGTCTTTTTCGTTATCAAATATACATGAACATCAAATTAAACACCTAGTAGATGTTAAAAGACATGGTGCTGTATCATTTTTAATAGTAAGATTTAACTTATTAGATAAAACTTTTTACCTAAGTACAGAAAAGTTAGAAGAATTTATTAAAAATAATAAAAGAAAATCTATTCCGTTAAGTTTTTTTGAAGAATATGGTAAAATAATAAAAATGAAGTTTAATCCTAGATTAGATTACATAGAAATAATAGATAAAGAATATTTTGGAGGTAAATAATATGATGAAAAAAAGAACTACGCCTAAAAAGAGTGTAAGAAGTAACATCAAAAAGAAATTGTCAAGTACTACAAATAAAATTAGTAAAAACAGTAAACAAGCAAGTAATTCAACATATAGTGGCATGAAAAGAAAAAGAAAAAAAAGATTATCAAAGAAAAATAAAATAATTTTAAACGTTGCACTTGCTTGTGTAATATTATTTGTTGTACTCTTTATTGCCGGTGCAGCTTACATAGTAATTAAGGCACCTGCATTTGACCCTAACAACTTAAAATTTACAAGTATGTCAGAATTATATGATAGTGATGGTAACGTATTTGCAAAATTAGGTGATGAAAACAGAACAGAAATTTCTTATGATGATTTGCCTGAGGTTCTAATAGATGCAATAGTTGCAACAGAAGATTCAAAGTTCTTTGAACATAATGGATTTGACCTTGCAAGATTCTCAGTTGCCACATTAAAACAATTAGCTGGTAAAGGTGGTGGTGGTGCATCTACTCTTACAATGCAAATAGTTAAAAATAATTATACCTCAACAGTATCTACTGGTATTGCTGGAATAACTAGAAAATTCACTGATATATATCTTTCTATATTTAAAGTTGAAAAAAAATATACAAAAAAAGAAATATTAGAATTCTATGTTAATGACTCTTATTTAGGTAACGGAGCTTATGGCGTTGAACAAGCATCTCAAAATTACTTTGGTAAATCAGTATCAGAACTTAATCTTGCTGAGGCATCATTTATAGCAGGGCTATTTCAAGCTCCAGCCGGTTATGATCCATATAACTATCCTGAAAAGGCTGAAACAAGAAGACAGACTGTTTTAAAATTAATGAAAAGACATGGATACATTACAGATGAGGAATTAAAAATAGCTTCTTCTAAGAATATATCTGACTTAGTTGTAAAAACAAAGGTTAATTCAACTTACTCAGAATATCAAGGATATATAGATACCGTAGTAGATGAATTAAATGACGAGTATGGAATTAATCCTTATACTACTCCACTTAAAATATACACAGCCCTTAATAGAAGCAAACAAGATTTTGTAAATAAAGTAATGAACGGTGAAGCTTGGACTTGGGAAAATAGTAAAGCTCAAGCTGGTGTAGTTATGACAGAATCATCTACTGGTGAAGTTATTGCGGTAGGAGCTGGTAGAAATAAAAACGTTCAAAGATCTTATAACTTTGCAACAATGACAAATAGACAGATAGGATCAACTGCTAAACCAATATTTGATTACGGACCAGCTATAGAGTATCTTGGTTATGGTACTGTAAACTACATAGATGATAGTCCTACGACTTATAGTGATAATACTCCTATTTCAAACTCTGATGGTTCATATTATGGAATACTTCCTCTATATCAAGCACTTGGTTATTCTAGAAACATACCTGCTTTAAAAACATTCCAAACAGTTGTAAAACAAGCTGGAAATAGTAAAATACTTGAATTTGCATCATCTCTTGGAATAAGTCCTGAGGTATGTTCTGACGGATATATATATAATAGAACAAAGAAATTATGTGTTAGTGTAAGTGATGGTTCAACTGCTAAACCAACATCTGTACATGAAGCTCATGCAATTGGTTCATTTACTGGTGAAGATGAAAAAGGTGGTTCTAGAAATAGTCCTATGACTATGGCCGGAGCTTATGGAGCTTTCTCTAACGGTGGTTATTATATAAAACCCCATACTATTAAAAAATTTGTATACAAAGAAACAGATGAAACAACAGTTGCTGAAAATCAAGATCAATTTAAGAAAAAACAAGTAATGGATAAAGCAACAGCATGGATGATAAGTTACTCTCTTCATTGGTCTGCAACTGAAGGTATGGCTAAAACTGCTGCTAATATATCCGGTGTTGATGTTGCTGCTAAAACTGGTACTACAAACTTTGATAAAGAAACAATTAAAAAATATGGATTATCAAGTAATGCATTAAATGATTTATGGGTTTGCGGTTATACATCTAAATATACATTAACTATGTGGTATGGTTATGATAAAATATATAAAGATGCTTACAGTAATCAATCTACATCTTGGAAAACGCGTGATAGTTTTTATAAAAACTTAGCAGAAAACTTATTTGATAAAGATGGTAGTACGTTTACTAAACCAGATGACGTTGTTGAAGTTGCAGTTATTAAAAACTCTACGCCACTTAAGTTGGCTAGTGAATATACTCCTGATAGTATGAAAGTAATTGGTTACTTTAAAAAAGGCACTGAGCCTAAAGGAACAGCTACTGTAACAGAGAGTTCATTACCATCTATTAGTAATTTAAAAGCAAAAGTAAGTGGTACATCTGTTACATTAACTTGGGATGGTGTTAGTGCAAATGATCTGTTAAAGATTGACTCTGATGATAGTTATGGTAACGTCGGATATGATATATATATAAAAGATGGTGAAAGTGGTAAAGAAAGTTTTGTTGCAACAACAACTTCTACAAGTTATACGCATACAACGAGCTACGAAAATCCAGTATACGTTATTTATACGGCGTTCTCTAACTATAAAAATAATAAGAGTAAGGGTGTTAGCGTATCTGCAACTGTTAAGGCTGATTTTGAGGTAAAAATAAGCAATAGTACGGTTAACTTAAATGAAACATTTACTGATAATAAACCTATTATAGTACTTCATAACTCGGTTGATGTAACAGACTCTTGTAAAATAGAAGTAATAGAAAATAATGTTGATACATCAGTTGCTGGTGATTATACAATTAAATATAAAATAACTTATTCTGGTACCTCTAAAGAAGTAAGCAGAACAGTAACAGTATTAGAAGGCTAAAAATAGTCTTCTTTTTTTACGTAAAAAAAAATAAGGCTTCATGCCCTATTCATTTAACCAATCATACTCATATAGCTCAGTATTATCTTCCTTAGACTCTTCTTCTTTTATTTTTCTATCTAAGTCATCAGTTCTTTTAATACCTTTTTTATTCCATTCATAAAGAATCTTATCTATGTATCTTAAATTATTAACTCCGTTAAAAACAGCTTCCTTTAATGCCGATATTATAAGTCCTTTATCTATTTTAGTCTCTACCCAACTATTAATAATTTCATATTCCATAGGAGATAAAGTTCTTCCAAATTCTTTTTCAAACGAATCAAATAAATCACTATTACCTTCATCTGTACTTTTATCTTCTAACATTTTAGAGAAAATTATATCATAAAATGAATCTATGTTTATTCTCTCTTCTAAAATACCTGCCTCATTCTTTACCATTTCTATAGATAATATCTTCTTTTCCTTAAGAGATGTTATTGAATTATAAAATTCTTCTTCATTTAAGTTTACATCCTTAGAAATACCTTTACAATCAAAAATAGGATTACTGCTATTATTAATTAAATAAATTAATAATAGTAAAGAATTCATGTCTAAATTTAAGTCTTTAGCATATGTTAAAACATACTTCGGAATAGTATAATGATTATCATTTCTTAATTGTTCCATTAATTTTTCTTTTAGCATAATAAAACCTTCTTAATCTGTATTATAACATATATTTATTTTTTAAATACCTTTTTATATCATCTTCTTCATTTTTTAATCTATTATTTAAAATACTTAATTCAACGTCTTTAAAAATATCTTTTATATTAGACTTATCTTCTAAGTTTAAATAATCTATCATGTCTTTTGCACTTAATTTTATATCATCTTTTTTTCTAATAGGAAGATTGTCAAACTTATCATATATATCTTTTTCATCTATACCAAGGATTTGACCTGCTATATAGCATACATAAGTACCATCATAGTATAGTTCCTCATTATCTACTTTTTTGTCCTTTAAAATCCTTCTAATTGCCTTTAAATAAGATAATTCATTATTAGTAAATTGATAATCTAAAGAAGGATTAACTTGAGCCCATATTCCAATAGGATCATTAGTTCTTACAATCTGATTATCAAGATTAATATCAAGATAGCAATCTAACTTAAACTTCTTTAACAGCTTAATACCCTCTATTACATTTTGTGATGAAAAAATCTTATTAAGTTCCTGCTTCTTACGATAAAAAGATAGATCTTTAAGTAACTTTCTATTATTACCTATTGCATTTTTTAAATCATCAGATAAATTAAAACCAAGAGTAGTTGCAAAACGAATTGCTCTAAGTATTCTAAGAGAATCTTCCTTTAACTTAAAATCTGCATTACCAACCGTTTTAATAAGTTTTATTTTTATATCCCTAGTACTATTTAATAAGTCAATTACATTACCATCTTTGTCCATAGCTAAAGTATTCATGGTAAAATCTCTTCTTTTTAAATCAATTTCTAACTTATCAGTATATATAATCTTAGATGGATGTCTATTATTTTTATACTCTAAATCCATTCTAAATGTAGTTACTTCATATTTATACTTTTTAAAAGTCAAAAAAACTGAACCATATCCCTCAAACGGAAGTTCAACATTTTTAAATATAGATTGTATTTCCTTTGGTGTTGCACTAGTTGCAATATCAATATCAACACTTTTTATACCTAGTATATAATCCCTTACAAAGCCTCCTACAATATAAGCCTTATAGCCATTATCCTCAAATTTTCTTAATAATTCAAAAGTATTTTCAAGCACAATATCACCCAATATAATTATAACATCATTGCAAATTAAAAAAACCATAAAAATGGTTTCTTTACTATGCGTTTACAGCGTCTTTTAACTTAGAACCAGCTTTGAATGAAACTGCAGTTCTAGCAGCTATTTCTACTTTTTCTCCAGTTCTTGGATTACGTCCTTCTCTTGCTGCTCTTTCGCTAGTTGCAAATGTACCAAATCCTACTAAAGAAATTTTTTCTCCAGCTTTTAAAGTTTCAGTAACTGTTTCAGTAAATGCATCTAATGCACGAGCTGCATCAGCTTTAGTAATACCAGCTTTTTCAGCCATTTTTTCAACTAATTCTTGTTTTGTCATTATAAACCTCCGTATATTTAATATAATTAACATAAGCGATTATCACTTACAATATAAGCGTACCATTTTTAAGTAATTTTTTCAAGTA
>CAVAWS010000043.1:0-4589 GCA_963592455.1 Paratractidigestivibacter sp.
TTAAATCTTTATATTTACTTTCTATTACTATTCTTACATGTGGCTCTATATCTACTCCTTTTATGTTTGTTGCAAATAAGAAATTAGCTTCTCGATTCTTACTTTCTATTACCACTTTTTGATGAGCTAATACATTAGCTCCCTTTACATCGTTTGCGAATCTATAATTCCAAATTGGGACTTTACTTTCTATTATTACCCGTCCATGTGCCCTTACATCTGCTCCTTCTACATCAGTTGCAAATCTATAATTCCACTCTAAATCTTTATTTTCTATTATTACCTGTCCATGTGCTCTTACATCTGCTCCTTTTACATCGTGTGCAAAGTAATAATTATATATTGGATCTTTACTGTCTATTATCATTTTTCCATATCTTTCTACATTTATTACATTCATATTTAAAGCAAAAAAGTATGTCAACCTATTATTCTTAAGTGCAAGTACCTTTTCTTCATACCTTCTGATAATTTCATTTTTTGAAACACCAAGTCTTATTAATTGTTCTAAATTACTTTCTATTTCTTCTACTTTTTTTGTTACTAAATTTTCATCACTCATATTAAATTCTCCAATCTAATTAAAATTTATTATGCATCATATACTCTTTATATATTTAAACCATATGCTATATAGATTTAGTCTTTGCATTTTTTTCTTCAATCATTTCATCTAAAGCATTATCTATAAAATTATAAGCACCTTTCATAAGATAATTTCTTTTTATAATTTTATATTCATCTTCAAAATTTTTTTTAAACAAGTTATTAAACTCTGAATCTTTACTTTCTATTATCACCTTTCCATGCGCCATTACATCTGCACTTTTTACTTCTCTTGCAAAGTAATAATTCCATATTGCATATTTACTTTCTATCACTACTTTTTCATGAGCCTTTACATCCGCTCCTTTTATATCTCTTGCAAACATATAATTCTCTGCTGAATCTTTACTTTCTAACACCACTTTTTCGAGTGCTTTTACATCTGCTCCTTTTATATCTCTTGCAAACACATAATTCAATACTGGATCTTTACTTTCTATTACTATCTTTTCATGGACTTTTACATCTGCTCCTTCTATATCTCTTGCAAACTTATAATTCCATTCTGGATCTTTACTTTCTATTACTGCTTTCCCATGAGCCTTTACATCCGCTCCTTTTATATCTTTCGCAAACTTATAATTCCATTCTGGATCTTTACTTTCTATTACTATCTTTTCATGGGATTTTACATCCGCTCCTTTCATATCTTTCGCAAACTTATAATTCCATTCTGGATCTTTACTTTCTACTATTACTTTCTCATGAGATTTTATATCTGCACCCTCTATATTTATCACAAAAAAATATGATAACTTAGCATTTTTAAGTGAAAGTATATTATCTTCATATTTTTTGATGATTTCGCTTTCTGCAACACCAAGTTCTTTTAGTTTTTTTAAATTTTCTTTTATTTGCTCTACTTTATTCATATTTACATTCCTCCGCTTATTTGACATTTATTATACATTAATTTTTTTTACCTTTCAACCATATTCTTACTTAAATCTTCATTTATCACCACATCTAGATATTAATCTATATAACTTGTACCTTTGTCTTTTAAAAAAAATGATTTATATTTATTTACTAACTATTTTATCATATTATAGGTTAGTGTTATAAATGATGAAAAATATCTATAAAAATATGTTAAACAATCTAAGAAAATAAAAAAACAAACGAATAACTTAAATCGCATATTAAATAAAAAAATTTAATACAGATATACAAAAAGAACAACCTCGTTAGTTGTTCTTACATACTTCCAGATAAAACACTTGCTATAGATCTTTTATAAAGTTTTAATATACTTACCTTTTTAACATCATTTTTTACAGTTAAATTTGTAGTGCTTATCACTTTTGTTCCATCTTTTAATTTTAATATACCTACTATATCTCCTTTTTTTATAGGAAGTTTAACTTTATTAATTTTAATTTCATAATTAAGGGATTTCTTCTCTTCTCCTTTTTTTAATAAAACACTTGCATCTTTAATAGGTACTATATTAACAACTTCATTTTCTGCTTTTGACATCATTTTTTTAGATACTGTTTTTCCCTGTTTTACCTCTACTTGCATCTCATAATTATTAAAACCATAATCTAACAAACTCTTCATATTTTCATTTCTACTATTGCTACTAGAAGAACCCATTATAGTTCCTATGATACGCATTCTATTTCTATTAGCTGTTGCAGTTAAGCAATATCCAGCCTCCTTAGTATAACCTGTTTTAAGACCATCTGCTCCTTCATATGTTTTTATTAGTTTATTAGTGTTAACAAGCCAAAATTTATTATCTGTATTTTGCCTTAAATAGTCTTCATATATAGTTGTAAAAGAAAATATTTTCTCGTGTTTTATTAATTCTCTTGCTATCATAGCCATATCATATGCAGTTGAATAATGGTTTGCAGCATCTAAACCCACTGCGTTTTTAAAATTAGTATCTTTTAATCCTAAAGATCTTGCTTTTTCGTTCATTTTTTTAACAAAATTATCTTCACTTCCAGCAACTTTTTCTGCTAAAACAATTGTTGCATCATTAGCAGAACCAACAGCTACTGCTTTAAATAAATCTTCTACACTCATTTTTTCATTTTCTTGTAAGAATATTTGTGATCCTCCCATACTTGATGCATACTTGCTTGTTACTAATTTTTCATTCCATTTTAAATTTCCTTTTTCAATAGATTCTAATATTATTAACATACTCATTATTTTTGTCATAGAAGCTGGTGCGTATCTATCGTGAGAATTTTTTTCATATAAAACTTTTCCAGTAGATGATTCAATTAGTATTGCTGATTTTCCATCACTAATTATGCCATCATCTTTTACTTCATTTGATGTTTTAGCACAAGTATTTTCCTCGCAATTTTCATCTAAACACGTTTTTTTGCAATCTTCTGTTTTAATAGTATTATTTTTTTCCTTAGCACTTTTTGTAGTTGTTATATTTTTACCATATACTAAAGGAATAAATACAAATAAACATAATAAAAAAAGACATATCTTTTTCATTTCTTCACCTCTAGTAAAAAATATGTCTTATTAAACTATTTATTACTCTTTAACTTGTTTTTCATTAACATTATGATTAGATGATAAAAAAGTTATTTTTTCTCCTATTATTTCTGTTACTTGTCTTACTTTTTCATCTTCTGTTTCATATTTTCTTGTTTGTATTCTTCCTTTAAGGCCAATTAGATCTCCTTTTTTACAATATTCAGTAGTAGATTCTGCTACTCCAGACCACAATAGACAATCGATAAAATCAGTTTCATAAACCCCTTCCGAGTTTTTATAACTTCTTGGAACTGCAACTGTTATTCTAGCTACATTACGACCTGATTCTGTTTTCTTTAATTCAGGATCCTTAGTAAGCCTTCCTATCATTACTAATTGATTTAACATACTTTTTTCTCCTTTCTAAAAGAAATATACTACATTAAATAAATAGATGCCAATTTATAAAAATAATTTTCTGACGTATTTTTCTTACAAAAAATAAAAAACAGTACATAAATTATGTACCATTTTTAAATTTCTGTAATTTATAATACAAATTTCTACAATAAACGACTTAATTACTACTAGAATAAAAATATCATAGATAAAATAAATATTATTAGTATAATAAATATAAGTATAAACAAATGATAAGATTTGTCTGGTTTTTCTACATAATAAGGAAAACTTTTATCATATTTTTTTATCTTTGTATTATCTATATCTTCTTTTAATCCATTATAACATTTATATATTCTTAAGACTTTATTTTTTCCACCACAGTTTTTAAAAGTATACTTATAATAATTTTTCTTCTCTTTAATAAAAGTTAATTCATCTAATCTTTGTATATGACATTTTTTATCTTTTAAATACACATCTAAGTTATTTTTAAGATCACTAGTTATTATCCACTTAGCATCTTTTTCTAATCCTTTTTTTAAAGCTTCCTCATATTCTTCTTTTTTTAACTTTCTTGATCTTGCATCATAGTCATAATTATCTAGTAGTTGTTTTACATTATTTATTAATGTTTTATATATGTATTCAAACTTATTTTTATAATTTACTACAATATCTTCTTTATTACTTGATAATCTAACTAAGTAAAATGTATCATCTTTTTTTATAATAGCTTCTTGTTCTATCATTTTAATTAGTTTAACAGTTTTAACATATTTATATATACCAATTGCTAAATATATTATCCAAATAATATATATAATATTTTTAATTATATCAGGATAATATACCGGAATAAAGTATGGTACAAAGTATAAAATAATAACACTTAATAAAAATAAGATTAACCTTAAAATTGGGAGTTTGTTATATTTACATTTATTTTTTTTAGCCTCTTTTTTATCTATTAAATAAGTTGTCATTATAAATCGCCTCTATTCTTATTTAAGAATATCACATAAAATGATTTTAAGCAACTAAAAAGGAACGCTATCTTTTGCATTCCTTTATTACTTCACCCTTTAATAATTGATTTAATTCAACAGCATACTCAAGTGGTAACT
>CAVAWS010000043.1:4599-8358 GCA_963592455.1 Paratractidigestivibacter sp.
CTCTTCTCTAAATGCATCAACAAATCCCATTATAAGAAGTTCTGTTGCCTTATTCTCATCAAGTCCCCTAGTCATTAAGTAAAACAACTCATTAGGATCTATCTTGGAAACGGTAGCCTCATGTTCTAAAGTACTTGTTTTATTTTCACATATATTTGTTGGAAAGGTATCACTTTTTGATTTTTCATCTAATAAAATAGTATCACACTTAACATTAGCTGATGAATGTGTAGCATTTTTAGTAATTTTAACTAAACCTCTATATGATGCATTACCACCATTTCTACCTATTGATTTAGATAAAATATTACTCTTTGTATGTTTACCTAAGTGTATCATTTTAGCACCTGTATCTTGAATTTGATTTTCATCTGCTAAAGCTATTGTAGTACAACTTCCCTTTGAATAATCTCCTTTAAGAACGCACGCAGGATACTTCATAGTAAGTTTTGAACCAATGTTTCCATCCACCCATTCCATCGTTCCATAATCATCTACTAAAGCTCTTTTTGTAACTAAGTTATAAACGTTATTTGACCAATTTTGAATAGTTGTATAACGACACTTAGAATTCTTACCAACATATATTTCCACTACGGCAGCATGAAGCGAATCAGATGAATAAGTAGGAGCTGTACATCCTTCTATATAGTGAAGATCACTATCATCGTCTACTATTATTAAAGTTCTTTCAAACTGTCCCATATCTTTAGAATCTATTCTAAAATAACTTTGCAGTGGTCTATCTAACTTAGTATGAGGAGGAACATATATAAATGTACCACCAGACCAAACAGCTGAGTTTAAAGATGCAAACTTATTATCATCATTCTTAACTAATTTACCAAAGTATTTTTTAAACAAATCTGGATACTCTTTTAAAGCAGTATCTGTATCTAAAAATATAACGTTTTTATCCTTTAATTCTTTTAACATATTACTATATAAGCCCTCAGACTCATACTGAACATGCATACCACCCAAATAATCTTCCTCTGCTTTTCTAAGACCAATTTCCTCAAACGTTTCTTTAACATTACTATCTATTTTATTCCAGTTATTTTTTACATCTTCAAAAACTTTTTTATAATACGTAATATCATCTAAGTTAATATTTATCTCTGGACCCCAAGAAGGCATTTTTTTTGACTCAAAAACATCATAAGAATCAAGTCTAAACTTTGTCATCCACCCTGGTTCATTTTTTAATTCTGATATTATTTTTACCTTATCTTTATCTATTCCTTTTGATAATGTTTTCATCTAATCAGTCCTTTATTTATTTAACTTCTTTCTATTTTCATTAACAATTTCATCTAATTTTTCTTTTTCATCTTTATCTAAAAAATTCCAGTATAAGAAAGTATAATTGCGCTCATTATATTTTCTTAAAAAATCTTTAATTTCTTCTTCATTATTTAATATACCTTTAGCTTCTGGAAAAATACTGTAAAAATCATAAAACGAACAGCAAAACAATATATTTTCCTTTAAAATTCCTTCTTTATATGCTTCTCTAGCTCCTAATACTCCATTATATACATCATAAGTTTTTCCTTTTACCAAAAAATCAGTTGCTTTATCATTATCCATAATACATACAGAATCATCTTCTTTTATTATTTGAAACTTATTTTTATCTATAACTACCTTTGCAAGTCCACAGGCATAAATGTTTTCTAAACCTATATTTTTTTCTTTTTTTAATTTAAAATTTTTGATTTTATTTAACATGTTTATTCTCCTTCTAAAATTTTTTTTATTCCTTCATATGGTAATAATGCACATTTCTTTCTATTCGGCTGTTTATATATTTCATCATAACAATTAGCTTCTTCTAATAAATCCTTGTTATATGGTCTTTCTTCAATCATGTTTTCATAATTATTAATTATTTCTTCTGCTTCTTCTATTTTTTTGCCCTTTAATAGTTTTGTCATTATAGATGCAGAAGATGTTGATATAGCACACGCCTCACCATCAAATTTAATGTCTTTTATCATACCATCTTCTATTTTTAACGCAAAGTCTAAATTATCAATACAAGTTTTACTATTCATATTAACTTTTTTATATCCTAAAGTATCATCAAGACCTTTATTTAATGGATTTTGATAATGCTCTATCATAATACTTCTTTTTAAATGTTCATCCATAATAACCTCCATTATAATGATTCATATAATATATTATCGTTGTCTAGTTTTTCTATTAACTTATCAATTTCCTCTTTCGTGTTATAAAAGTAAAGACTTGCTCTACAAGTATTTTTAACGCCTAACACCTCTGATAATATTTTAGCACAATGATTTCCTACCCTAACACATATATTATGTTTATTTAAATACGCAGCAACATCCTGTGCAAAAACACCTTCTACATTAAACGTTATTATTCCATTTTGTATGTCTTTATTATAAATTGTTATGTTTTTTAACTTAGACATTTTTTCTACCATGTATCTTTTTAGCATTATTTCCTTATCATGAATATTTTCTATTCCAACTTCATTTATGTAGTCTATTGCTTTTCCAAATCCAAATATTCCTGCTAAATTTTGTGTTCCTGCTTCTAATTTTTCTGGTAACTCTTTATATTCTACATTTCCTAAACTATCAAATGAGGCATTCATACCTCCACCTTCCATTAAAGGTTTTACTTTTTTTAGATATTTTTCTTTACCATACAAAACACCTACTCCTGTAGGACCTAACATTTTATGAGCTGAAAAAGTTAAGAAATCTACGTCTAAACTTCTAACATCAATCTTCTCATGTGGAACACTTTGTGCACCATCTACAATTACTAATATACCTAACTTATGAGCATACTTACAAATTTCTTTAACAGGTCTTATATCACCAATTACGTTAGTAACATGAGATATTACTATTACCTTTGTCTTATTTGTTATCATCTTTTTAACATTTTCCATAGAAACTGTTAAATCATCATTTAAAGGTATGTATTTTATTACAGAACCTGTTTTACCAACAACATCAAAAAGCGGTAATATTAATGATGCATGTTCTGCCTTTGTAGTTAAAATCTCATCTTTTGAGCTTAAATAATTTTTTAAAAAACCTTTTATTACCACGTTTAAACTTTCAGTTGCACCAGATGTAAACACTATCTCTTCTTTTTTTTCTGCATTAATAAACTTCCTTGTTTTTTCTCTTACATCATTAAGTTTATCATCTACTATTTGACTAATATTATAATCTCCCCTATGAGCGTTAGCGCTATAGTTTGAATAATAATCACTAACCTCTTCTATAACACTTTGTGGTTTAAGTGTTGTTGCACTATTATCAAGATAAATAATACCCTTATTTAACATAGGAAAATCTTTTTTATAATCCATACGCACTCACCTCCTATCACATAAAAAAACTTTTTTTCAAATCTTCTTTTTCATTAAAACAAATACTTAGTTGTCCAAATAATAACCCATTAATAAGCAAATTACTAGCTTCTTTTTTACTAAGACCTCTACTCATTAAGTAAAATAATTCTTTTTCTTTAAAATTGCCTATAAACGCTGCATGTCTTGCTTCAGCTTCAAATGAATCTATTAACAAAATAGGATTTATCTCATTTTCATTTACATCATTTAATGTAATTATCTTACTATCTTGGTTAATTGTACTATTCTTAGCTTTCTTTGGTGCAAAACTTGTTACGTTAAAGATAATTGATCCGTCTTCTTTAGTTATACCATTATTATTTATATTACTTTTTGTATCACAAGTATTATGA
>CAVAWS010000044.1:0-4793 GCA_963592455.1 Paratractidigestivibacter sp.
ATATAGTTCGTTGCATGGTTTTGCAATTGATTCTCTAAAGTTGATATTTTTAATAAAGCATTCTTTTCCGACTAATTCAAGTTCAATAGTATCTACATAATTCATAACTAAAGTTGCTTTTTCTTCACGAGTTCTTTTATTCCAAGTTTTAATTCTTTCTTGATATTCTTCTGGGTGAAGCTTACTATTTATAAATGCGACATCACGAGATATCAATATATCTTTTGCTGAATAATTAAACACTTCAAATTTGTCAGCGGTATTTATTTTTTCTTCCAGTGATTTAATTGTATCTTCTATTATTTTTGCCTTTGCTTTATAATCATCAAGAGTAAATGCACCATCTACATAAGCAAGTTTAGCTCTTTCTAATCTTTGCTTTTGTGTATTAATTTCCTTATATATTTTGTCTCTTGGTTCATCAAAATTTTTAATTACCATTGGAACAAAGAACTGATTAACAATTGAATCATACTCGGTTAGTTGATCAACAACTTCTTTAAAACCTCTTTCAATTTCTGTTTCTTTTATATTTAATTTACAATCCCTACAATAATAATAGAAATATTCATTACCTTTTTTCTTGCATGCTTTTCCACCTAAAATTCTTCTACATCTAGGGCATAGACATTTTTGTAAAAATATATAAGTCAAAGTTCTAGAATATGCTCTTGAGTTATTTCTTTTTTGATGTTGGCATTCTTCCCATAATTCTTTACTAATAATTGGTTCAACAACGTTTTCATAATATGTAGGATTTTTAGTTCTTTTCCCATGAATGAAATCTCCTTTATATATTTCATTTTCAATAATATGTAAAATTGTATTATCTCTCCAATTTTCTTTACCTAGAACTTTTTCTTCTTTAAATAAATTAGCAATTTTTTGATACGATAGTCCATTATGATACAAATTAAAAATTCTAATAACAATATCTTTAGTTGATTCATCAGGAACAAGCATTTTATCTACATGTTTATAGCCAATTGGTGCTTGATGTGGAATGTGTCCTTGTTTTATTGCTCCAGCAAGTCCAACCTTAGTTCTTTCAGAAGTTCTTTCTATTTCATTTTGAGATACACTCATCATAATACGTGAAATCATTCTACCATTTGAAGTAGTGGTATTAATATCATCATATACAAAATCTAAATAAGCTTCATTTTCTTCCAAAAAACTTAATATATTTTCCCAGTCATAAATACTTCTAGTGATTCTATCTTGTTTTAAAGCAATCATTGTATTTATTTTTTTACTTTTAATATCTTCTTTTAATCTTTCCCATTCAGGTCTATAGTTTCCTTTTTTGGCACTAATACCAGCATCTTCATAATAATCTACTATTTCAAAATTATTTAACTTGCAGTAAGCTTCTAATCGTTCTTTTTGTTCTGGTAAACTAAATCCTTCACGAGCTTGGTCTTCAGTTGATACTCTCATATAAAGACCAGCACGAACTTTAATGTCGTTATTTAATATTCCCATAAACTCAACTCCTTTACAAAAAAAGAGGAGAAAGTAGTATTAGTAAAGTCTAAATACTACTGACTCCTCAAAACGTTAATTATTATAAAATTTTGTTTACATATATATTTTATCATAGATGTACCTCTCTTTCTAGAGAATACTCTTTCATTGGTTATTTATAATATCATTTTTGAAAACAATGTCAATAGCTTACAAACTTTTAATATATTCTTGTAAGTCACTAATATTAATGCGTTTTTGTAAGTTTTCTACATATACATCTTTGTTATGATTAAATGCAAGAAATGTAGTACTTTTAATTATTATTTTATTTGGCTCAATATAATTAATATTTGTTTTTTCAATTTTACGAATAGAACCGTTAATAAAAGTTGGTTTAACATTACAAAAATCACAAATAAACTGAATCTTTGATTGAAGTTCTTCGTCAATTGGAACTTCTTTTGTAATAATATTTAACATAAATAAACTCCTTTCTTATCTTAAATCTTCATCCCATTCAGTATATGGAACAGGAGCAGCTATTAATCTTTTAGATTCTGAATCGTACTTAATATACTTGTTGATTCTTAGTTCCAGTAAAGCATCTTTTATTGTTTCTTTATTATCAGTACAATATTTTTGAATATCTAATCCAATAATTCCATCATTAAATAAAATAATAGTTAAGAAACCTTTAGCATTTAAAGATAAGTTTTTATCTGTTAAATATTTCATTGCTGACTTGTAAATATTAAATTGTTTCATTATTTTCACCATCCTTTCTTTTTTGGATGGATGATTTATAAACACAAAAAAATCATTCTTTCGAATGATTCATATATGTAAGTTCGGATTTTCCGAACAGATTCCTCAATGGAGCAGGTGAGGAGAATCGAACTCCCGTATACAGCTTGGAAGGCTGTGGTTCTACCATTAAACTACACCTGCACTCAGTAGGCATTATTAATTATACTTATTTTTGATATTATGTCAATAGTCTTTGAATAAAAAATTATTTTTTTTAAATTTTATAATTAAATCAAATAAAAAGTAATATTTAATTATTAAGTTAAATATGATAGAATCATATTAGAGGTGTTATAGATGATATTTAATATTTTAATTTTAATAATCTTAATTTTAATAAATGGAGTTTTGTCAGCTAGTGAGCTTGCATTTTTATCAATTGAAAAGTTTGAGCTGGATAAAATGGTTAGAAAGAGAAAAAGAAATGCTAAAAAAATAAAAAAGGTTTTGGAAGACCCTAGTAACTTTTTATCTACAATACAAGTAGGTATAACGCTAGCAGGTTTTTTATCTAGTGCATTTGCAGCATCTACTTTTGTAGATAAAATAATGAAGACTGGATTTATAATAATAAGTCATGATTTTACAAGTGGATTTTTAATGGTTGTTATAACAATAATATTATCATACTTTACATTAGTATTTGGTGAATTAGTACCTAAGAAAATAGCACTTGCATATCCTTTTAATGTAGCAAGTTTTTCTGTTAATTTAATAAAAGCTATGCAAATTATCTTTTTCCCATTAATAAAATTGCTTTCATTATCAACTAACTTTATATGTAAGCTATTTAAGATAGAAGAAAAAGAAGAAGATTTTACAGAGGAAGATATAAAGAGAATAATTTTAACAGGAACAAGAGATGGAATAATTGAAAAGAAAGAGCAAGAGTATATATTTAACATATTTCAGTTTAATGATACTACGGTAGACAAGGTAATGACACCGAAAGAGGATTGCGAATTATTAAACGTTAATAGTAAATTTGGTTCGTTAATTAGAAAATTAAAGAAAACTAAGTTTACTAGGTATCCTGTATATGAGGGTGATACAAATAACATAATTGGTATTTTTAACGTTAAAGATTATATAATGTATAAAAAAGATAATAATGATTTTGATTTGAAAAAATTATTGTTTGGTGTTAGAAAGTTTAATTATGATGAAAAAATAGATGACGTTTTTGCATCTATGCAAAAGGAACATGTTCAAATGGCAATAGTTATGAAAGATAAAAAATTTATTGGTATTGTAACACTTGAAGATGCAGTTGAAGAAATACTTGGTAATATATATGATGAGTATGATGAGGACAAATAGATTAATTAATTTTAATCTATTTTTATTTGTCATAAGCCCATACAAAATAAAATATAGATGTATATAATAGGCTAGGAGGTAGAAAAATGAATGAAGTTTATCCTAGTTTTTTAATGGAAGATACTTTTTTAAGAACATTTATGATGCCAGCTACATCATCTATGGGAGATATTTCAAATAATAGTACTAGCTACAACAATAAATTATATGGTGCTGAAGAAGGCTTTTTAAAAGGAAATATGATGAGAAATGAATATATGCCTTATAAAAATATGACATACATAGAACCATCTATTACTGATGAAAGAGAAAAAGAGTTATTTGAAATTCAAAAATATGCATTTGCAGCTCATGATTTAAACTTATACCTAGATGTTAATCCGAGTGATAAAGATTTAATTAACTTATTTAATAAGTATAATGAAAAAGCAAATGAGTTAACAGCTAATTATGAAAGGAAATATGGTGCACTTAATTTATCTGATAGCAATGGTTTAAATAAAACACCTTGGTCTTGGATAGATAATCCTTGGCCATGGAATATGTAGGTGATAATATGTGGAAGTATTCTAAAAAATTACAATATCCTATAAATATAAGAAAAAAGGATTTAAAAATGGCTAAGGCAATTATTAGTCAATACGGCGGACCTCAAGGGGAACTTGGTGCGGCACTTAGATATTTAAATCAAAGATATACTATGCCTGATGAAAAGGGAAGAAGTCTTTTAAATGATATTGGTACAGAGGAACTTGCTCATGTTGAAATGATTTGCGTTATGGTAAAGCAGTTAATTAAGGATGCTAGTATAGAAGAGTTAAAAAAAGAGGGATTAGAAGGAATGTATACAGAACATGGTTATGCTTTATTTCCAAATAACGTTGATGGAGTACCTTGGAGTGCGATGTATATATCAACAACAGGGGATCCGGTTGCTGATTTAGAAGAAGATTTAGCTGCAGAGCAAAAGGCAAGAGCAGTATATGAACACTTAATAGATTTAACTGATGATAAGGATGTTATTGGTCCATTATTATGGCTTAGACAAAGAGAAGTGGTTCATTATAATAGATTTAAAGCTTTATCTGATGAGTATAAGAAAAAATACTATAAATAATAAAAAAGTCTTATGATTATAAATGGTTGTATAATTTTTAATGTGTGTAATGTGTAAAACATTATATACACTTTTTTGC
>CAVAWS010000045.1:0-3989 GCA_963592455.1 Paratractidigestivibacter sp.
GTATAAACCTGATATTAAAGCACCAAGTGCTGATACTAATCCAATTACTGAAATTAATAAGATGTTACTATCTGCTGTTTTTGGATTAGCTACTACATCAGTATTATTAACTGCTGAATTGTTGTTACTTTTTACATCTTTATACACTAAAGTGTATGTAGAAAATTTATCTGATTTAAATGATACAGTACCATCATCATTTAATGTTACATCTAAAATATCTGATACTCCATTATGTACTCTAATTACATAATAAGTTCTAGTATAGCCTTCTAATACATTTTCTAAATCAGATGGTATTTCTAAAGTTATTTTAACCTTCTTACTTGCCTCAGATACTTTATCTAATAAAATACTATTATCTTCTTTCAATGTTTTATAAACATTAATATCATAATATCCTATAACATTATACTTATTAGATACAGTATTTTCAATTAATTTAACATCTTTTTCTGATATACTATCTAGACTAACTTTTTTTGTGTCAATAACTTCTGTTATTTCATCATCACTAGCTACTACATATTCATTATCTTTATCAATAACCTTATAATCTTTTTTAGTAGTATCAGTATATGCTACGTTTGCTACTTTTGCATTTTCATTTGAAAATTTATAATTACCACCATCCACAATTGTTTTACTATTATCTGTGTAACCATAAACATTCCAGTTATAATCCCAAATAGCATAGTTAGAACCAGTATAATTATATGTACCACCATTAATAGTAAGAAGTTCATTTCCACTATAGAATCCCATGTTTGCTACACAAGCAGAAGCAGGATCTACCATGTTAAATTCCCCATTATTAATAGTCATTACTCCATAATCATCATTTTTTATATATTTATCATTACCTGACATATTAAATGTACCACCATTAATAGTTAGGTAAGACATTTTCTTAGATGTATTTTGTTCTGGAGAATACCATCCATTATCTATTAAAGATGAGTATCCATTTACAATTTCAAATAATCCGTTATATATAGTCATTTCACCATGATTTAATATAACATAATATGAATTAGTCTTAGAGTCAGTACGTTTATATGTTCCTCCGTTTACGTTTAATACACCATTATTAGATATAACAGCTTTTTTATGCGAAGTATTAGTAACAACACCTTCTCCTTTAATATTTAATGTAGCACCATCTTCTACTACAATAGTATCCTTACCATCAGCATTGGTAATAGAATAACCTGCAAGGTCTAATGTTACAGTATTTCCAGACTTAACTATGATTCCATCATTTACGTTCATACTTAACACTGTATCACCGGTTAATTCTTGTGCGTTAATAACACTTGGAAATAAAATAGCAGTTAATAAAATCAAAAAACTAATCAATTTCTTTTTCATAACACTTTCTTCCTTTCTTTACTATATATTATATGCTATGACCTATGTAAAATCAAGCCGTTTTAGATATGTTTTCGTCGTTTTTTAATATTTTTTATCAATAATTATTAAAAGGCACGCTATGACATACATTAAGTTATGATTCAAATACTCCTTTTATATACATAAAATAATAAGAATCTAGCCTAAAACTAGATTCTTACGGTAATTATTTATTTAAATTTTCTTTTTAATATTCTTGTGGTATTTAATATAGTAAGTAAAGTAACACCAGTATCTGCAAAAACAGCTTGCCACATATTAGCTACTCCAATAGCTCCTAAAATAAGCACTAGAACTTTTACTCCTATCGCAAACATAAGATTTTCTTTTATAATATGTTTAGTAAATTTAGATATCTTAATAGCTTCTGGAATCTTATTTAAACTATCGTTCATTATAACAACGTCTGATGCTTCTATTGCAGATGCAGAACCAACACAACCCATTGAAATACCAACGTCAGCTAAAGCAAGTGATGGAGCATCATTTATTCCGTCTCCAACAAACGCTGTCTTCATTTTATTTTCCCTTATTATCTTATCAAGCTCTTTATATTTTTCATGAGGAAGCATTTCATATTTTAAAACGTCTACCCCTACTTTATTTGCTACGTTTAATGCAGCAGACTTTTTATCACCAGTAAACATAAATGTTTCAATGTTTTCTTTTTTTAGCTTTTCTATAGCACTTTTAGAATCAGGTTTTACATCATCTATTAGTTTTAACTTAGATACTATTTTCTTATCAATTTTTAAGTATATATAGCTATCTTTATCTTTTGCACCAACAAATGAAGATGAACCAAGTTTTATCTTTTTATTATCTATCTCATAAGAAATTCCTTTTCCTGATACTTCTTTATAATTTAAAACATCCTTAGTACTTACCTTTTTATTAAACACACTAACAACAGACTTAGCTAGTGGATGATTAGATAACATCTCTCCTTTTACGTAATAATTAATTATGTCTTTTTCTTTGTAATTATCATCTAGAATTTCTAACTCATACTTACTTGTTATACCAGTTGTTATAGTACCTGTCTTATCAAACACAATCTTATTTACATAAGATAAGTTTTCTAAATAATCGCTTCCTTTTACAAGTATTCCTTGTTTTGATGCTTTACCTATACCTGAGAAATATCCAAGTGGTACACTAATTGCGATAGCGCAAGGACAAGATACTACTAAAAATACTAAAGCTCTATATATTGATACTTTAAAACTTAAGTTAAACACTGGTAATAAAACTGCAATTAAAAATGCAAGTACCATAATAATTGGTGTGTATATTTTAGCTGCTTTAGATACAAAGTTTTCTGTTTTAGCTTTTCTATCACTAGCATTTTCAGTTAATTCTAATATCTTAGATACAGTACTATCAGTATATAAACTTTCTACCTTAACTTCTAAAACGGAAGAAGTATTAATAGAACCTGATAAAACCTTGTCGTTAGTCTTTACTAATCTTAATTCTGATTCTCCTGTTAATGCTGCTACATTTAACTTAGAACCACCTTTTATAACAACACCATCAAGAGGTATTTTTTCGCCCTTTTTAATAACTATTATATCCCCTACTTTGATTTCGTTTGGATCTTTTTCAACTATTTCATCATCAAGTTTTAAATTAGCATATTCTGGTTTTATATCCATTAAATTACTAATAGAACGTCTTGAGTTATTAACTGCAACTTCTTCTAATATTTTACCTATTTCATAAAGAATAATAACCATTAACCCCTCATGATCATTACCAGTTAAATATGCGCCAATACAAGATATTGTAACTAACATATTTTCATTTACAGTCTTTGATTTAAATAGTAGTTTTATAGCATTAGTAAATGTTCTATATAATAAAATAACATAACTTAACAACATAAATACACTTGATAATTTTCCCTTTACAAACATTCCAATAAACCATAATAAAATACCTAAGATAAGTCTTATTACGTGGAATTTAAACTTACTTTTATTTTCATAAGTTTCGTTTAAATCCATTACCTTACTTTCTGGTTCTACTTCTTTTACTATAGAACTAACTAACTTTTTAGCGTTTTTACTATCTGTTTCAACTGTAATCATAAGCTTAGAAAAGTTTACACTAGCTTCTTTTATTTCATCATTTTCATTTAACTTCTTCTCAATTGCTAACGCACATCCTGCACAATCTAAAGAACTTAATTTAAATTTATATTTCATTTATATGCTCACATCCTAACATAAATATTTTCTCTACATGGTCATCTGCTAAAAAATAGTATGCCATATTACCTATTTTTTTATACTTAACAAGTTTAGAATCCTTTAATATTCTAAGTTGGTGAGATACTGCAGATTGACTTGCACCGATTTTCTCGGAAATTGAGTTAACGCTCATTTCTCCATTTATTAATACATTTATTATTTTAACTCTAGTCGAGTCTCCAAATATCTTAAATAACTCAGATAAATCTATTATCTTGTCATCATTTAATAATTTCAAAATATCACGTATAATCTAATTATGTGATTTTTTTTATATAAATCACTATTAGATCCCTTTCTTTTATATTTTTATATAACCGA
>CAVAWS010000046.1:0-4002 GCA_963592455.1 Paratractidigestivibacter sp.
AGTATCAGTTACTTTAATTTGTATTTTACTATTATTTTTTAGTTTATCATTACCAATTACTTTTACACTAGAATTATTATCCTCTTTTTCAAAAGATAATTCTAATTTTTCAACTTTTCTATCAACGTATAAAACATAGTCTTTCTTATTTTCTTTAAATTCAAGATCATAATTTTTAACTTTAATATTTAATAAGTTATTACTAGTTTTAGCTCTTTTTACTATAACTAAGTATCTATACGCGTTACCATTATTATCTGTAACAATAATTGTTACTTCGTTATTTCCATGAACCAAAATATTTCCACCATAAACAGTGTACTTATAATCCTTGCTTTTTAATTCAACTTCTACATCTACCTTACTTGTTTTATAAGAAACATTCATAGTTGCTTCATTATTATCAAACTTAATGGATTTTCCATTAATTTTAACTTGTTTTATAACATTTTCATTTCTATCATTATCACTATAATTAGTTGATGAATTTCTTCTAGTTGTAACATTATTTTTTATTGATGAATTACTAGATGACGTATTATTACTTGATCCTTTATTATCATCAATATAATTATAACTATCATCTTTTTCTAATTTTGCTAATAATAAATTACCTTTATTTACTAGCTCATCTATTTTATATTGTTCATCTAATTTTAATTCTGTTGATAATTTCTTAACTTCTTCTATATAGTTTATTATTTCTTTTTTCAAACTATAACTATACTTAGAATAATCAGAAGGTATTTTAGCCAGAACCTCAGAAAGTTTGGAATAATCTGCTGGTTTCTTATTAAGCTTGTTATACTCTGCTTTTATTTTTGAGGCAAGTTCATCTACTATCTTTTGATTAGTTATATCTAAGTTATAATCAATTTGTTTTTCAATTTCTTCTATGCTTTTTAATACTTCATCATAGTTATAATATATGTTTTCATCTAATTTTTTAATAGTATCTAATAATTTATTTAACTCAGTATAATCTGCATCTTTTAATTCTAAGCTATTTACTGCATCACTTAAGTTTTTAGTAGCAATATCAACGTCATCTTGCTTATCTATATCAAGTTTTAGTGCCTCTTTTGCTTTAGCTAACATTTGATCTAAAACACCTAAGTCTTTGTAATAGTTTCTGTTTACTTTTTCTGCCTTTTCTATCCACTCTTTTAAGTTAGTATAGTTAGCTGGCGTTTTAATAAGTTCATTTTTCTTAACATTATCTAACTCAATAATTAAATCATCCATTTTGCTTTGATTATTAATTGTAATGTATTCTAAATCATCTTTAAAGCTACCATTTTCATCAAAATAAGTATTAATTATCTTATTTACTTTAGATATAGTATCATCAGTATATAAGTTAGTATTTCCCACTTTTTTTATAATTTCAGTTTTAAAATAATTAATATAACCCTCTACTGATAAAGAATCTTTTAAATTGCTAGGGTGATAATTATCACTATCATAATAACCTTTAGCTATCTTTAATTGTAACTTACTAATTAAAACGCTTAACTCTGTTGTATAATTATCAACATCACTTTGTTCATCAATATATTTATCATATACAATGTTATTAATGTATTCTTCAACTTTTGTCTTACTGTCATCCGTCCAGTAATCATTTCTATATTCTTCACTATTTTTATAATCATTTATTATTGTGTCTAGCTTTTTATAATTAGCCTTATTTTTAATTAGGTTATCAATTGCATTTCTTATATCTAAAGTGTATTTATCTACTTCTTCTTGTTTGTCTATTTTAAGTCCTGTTTTGACATTACTTAAAGCTTCTTGTAATTTATTCCATGATTCAGTAGTATATAATTCATCATCTTCATTTATTTTATTATTTATTTTTGATGCTTCTTCTTGTATTTTATTTAACTCAGTGTAATCCGCATCAAAAAGTTCTAATTCATTATATACTTTATTTAATCTTGATACATAATTATCTATTTTAGTTTGATATATGTATGATAAATATTCATAATTAGTATGTTCGTTATATACATTTTTTAAATTATCATACGATTCCTTAGTATACCAATCTGTGTTTAAATTATTTATCTTCTCTATTAATGAATGAAGTTCAGCATAGTTAGCTTGCTTTGTTTTACTAACCTCTGTGTTATCTAGTTTTGATGTAACCTCATCTATTAAACTTTGTGTTACATCTTTTTTAGTACATGAACCATTTAAATCACATTCTTCATAGCTATCTCTTGATTCATATAATTTTTTAGCATTATTAATAAGGTTTATGTACGAGTTCATGTTTTCTTTTTCTACATCAGATGACTTAAGAGCTTGCAACTTATTTATAAAACTATTTAAACTACTTAATAGTCCAGACTTATCATAAATTGTTAAAGTAAAATTAGGAACTTCTGTTGATGAGAAACCACCATAATTTTTATTTTCACTATAATCATCAGGACGATCAGACCAATAAAATTGTTTTACAAAAACGCCATCATAATAGTTTTCAAAATAAAAACCTAAAACTATATTTTCATTTGTTATACTTTGAACTCCACTTTTTAATGTTCCCATTAACCTATATTGATTATTGTAAGCAACTTTACCATTGCCACTTCTGCTTCTTGGACTATCCTCTGGGTATGTTGCATCTTTGCTTTGTGGAAAATCAAAATAATTTTGAATATTAGATGTATTATCTCCGCCAAAGAAAGAATGAGTTAATGAATCCGCGTTTTGAGGATTATCAAAAAACCAAGCATTTTTATAGTTAGACATAAAACTATAATATACTCTTTGATCATATAATGATTCAGACTTATCAATTGATACTTTTGTATCAGATAATTTTATTTTCCACACAAAATCACTACTAGGATTATTACCATTATCAGAATCAGATATTTTTGAACTAGCTACTTTAAATTCTTTTTCTACAATATCATCACCTGTTATATTAATATTATCATTAGATTCTTCTGATAAGTTATAAATAGTTGAGTAGACGTTATAATTTTGATTATTTAATTCATATTGAACACCAACATCAAGTGTTTTAGTATTTAATAAACTAATTATTTCACTATTGTCTATAATTAAATTTTTTTCTTCATCATTTTTTATTATACTATTATCTAAATCGACTAAAGTAAAAGAGTCACAATTATCGGTTTTACACTCATTTCGATATATTATTTTATTAACAGTAATATCATTTTCATTACCATTATATATATTAAAATTTAATTTATTAGCACTACTATCAGCAGTATATGTTGTATTTAAAACCACTCCGTTTGACGTATTTCCTAAAGATTCACTTTGAGAAATATCTCCTCTTAATTTTTTTATTATTGATGGAGATATAATAAAAAAAGACAAAACTAATAAAACTAAAATAGTTGTTCCAATTTTTAACGCTAACGTTTTATTTTTAATCAAGTTTTTCATGTACCCTCCAATTATTATATTTACCTTTATTATAACAAAAAAGCTTTCTTTTATCAACTAATATCATATACTACTTTTACATTCTTATATTTCTTTATTTCTTTTATAAATATAGATTCTTTAGTCAATGGTACAAAAAGGCAAATTTTCTTCGTGCACCTTGTTAAGGCAACATAAAATAATCTTCTTTCTTCATCATACTTATAATATTCTTTATAATTACTAACGTATTTAAGTATCTTGTGATCTTCTATTTTATTTGGAAAACCATTTTGCATAGAACTAACATTTATTAAAAACACATATTTAGCTTGCAAACCTTTTGATTTATGAACACTCATCTTTCTATATTTAATGTTCTTAATACTTATATCTTCTAAATCTTTATTATTTCTTGATAAAACAAATAAATCATCTATGTTTTCTCTTTCAATAACTTTATTTATAGACGATGTTAAATCATCATAATAAATAATTTCAACAGGATTATTTTCTCTTATTTTTGACTTCATCTTCTTTCTTATTTGGCTTTTATTTTTCATTATGAATTTTCCTGCAATCAAAACTAAC
>CAVAWS010000047.1:0-3945 GCA_963592455.1 Paratractidigestivibacter sp.
GCATATTCTTGCCTAAATATACTTCATTATAATAATCATTTGGTTTCAAATACACTTTATAGTCAATATCACTTGATTGATTATATAAAACCGTATTTTGTGTTTTTATAGATATACTTGATATAAGTAATATTAATCCTACAATAAAAAATAATATTATTCCTAAAACGTTAATTAATAACCTTTCGCTATATCCCAAATATTTTTTATTTTTATTTTCTATATAAGATGAATTAGATTCATTTTTTTGTTTATTATTACTATCATTGAATAAATTATTATTAGTTTTTATTATATCTATTTTTATATCATCAAACGAATCAAAATCATAATCTTTTATTTTTTCTTTCTCCATATTATCTTTTTTATTTTCATCTAATAATTTGTTAATTTCTAAATCAACATTTTTTATTTCTTCTTTATTTATATTTTGTTTTTTGAGTGTATCTTTTTTCTTTTTATAATATTTATTAATATATTTTTTATTATATGCCATATAAATTTCACCACCTATTTATTCAATAATTCATTTAATGCAACTGTAGGCATTCCAATCCATTTTATTCTAAACTTAACTATTCCAATTACATCATCTTGCTTTACAGTCCATGAATCTTTCGCATTATTATGATCACCCTTTGTCTTAAAAGTTATATTTCCATTGTTATTACTTTTTTTTATTACACGATGAACTATTATTTTATTATCATGATTATGAACTAAAATATCTCCTTTTTTTATTTTACTTATCTCTTCTTTTTTCATACTTCTTAAGATTATTATATCTCCTTTTTCTATCTTAGGAGACATGGAACCTGATCCAATTGTTAATGCTTGATATTTAAACAAACCACTAGTTAAAATAACAATTATAAGTAGTTGAAATGTTATAATAGAATATAAAATTAATTTTCTTTTATTATATTTTGAATCTTTTATTTTTCTTACTGAATAATAATTAAACATATTATTAAGCTTAGACATTATAATTACTGGTAATACTGTTTTTAAAAGTACATTTATATATTCACCAAAGTCGGGAAAAATTGGTAATAAATATGTATTAAGTTCAGTTATTAGTCTATATACAATTCCGCTTTTATAACCTACTTTCATAGTTAAGTATGTAAGAAATATGTTTTTTGTAATACTAGGAAAAACAACAAGACATATCATTTTTGTCACTCCAAGTGTAGTTTTGACATCATAAATATGAACCATTGTATTAACATCTACCATTACAAATAATAAGCATCCAAAAATTATATAAGATATATTTTTATTAGATTTATTAAATAATACATATCTCATTAATTCACTGATTATAATTAATAATATAACAGGAAAAGTATTTTTAATAACATTCATTAAGGATAAGCTATAACTGGTTTTTACAAATCCAGAAAATAGACCTAAAAAATATGTAATAAGATAATATGCAAGTAAGAATACTATAATGTTTAATAAAACATCTTTTTTATATCTATAATTATCTTTTTCATATCCATACAATACTATCATCAAAATTAAAAATGGTAACATTATACCAGATATTACATACATATTTGCTATTTTAAATACAAAACTATTAAATAATAAAAAAATTAAAAGAATTATTTCTAAAACCAATATTTTATTAAATTTTATTTTCATTTAATCACCACTTTTTAACACTTTTGTATTAAACAACAATATCAAAGAAGAGAATACTCTCTTCTTTGAATGCCATTATTAATTAGTTTTGAGCATATGTTATTGTAATTCCTAAATTAGAAATTTCAACATCATTAGCTGGTAAAGAATCACTTTCATATGAAAGTTCTAAAGTTAAGTTTTTTGTTTCATTTGCATTTAATGTATCATCTTTTGCAACTGCCGTACCACTTGATGTATAAGTTAATGTATAACTCAAACCATCGCAAATTGTTTTAGCATCAGCTGTTGCAGAATCACCAGTACCAGTACAAGTTGGAGTATCAGCTTTAACTAGATCAGTAATCTTAGCGTTAATAGTACCACTGTTTTCTACATCAAAAGTATACTTAACCGAATCTTCTGGTTTTGTTAACTTAAGTGCATAAGTACCAATAGTAGTTCCTTTCTCATCGATTGTAGGTGCTGTTATAACTGCAGCATCACCTGTTAATGTTGGGCTACTTAAATTTTTAAAATGAATATCCCATGATGCCGTATTAACTGTCGCACTACCGTTAATTGTAAGTGTTTCTGACAATGCTGCAAAAGCAACTGTAAGACCTAATACTGCTACCAATAAAGTTACAATTGATAAAACTTTTATTTTTCTTTCTTTTTCCATTTTTTCCTCCTATTATAACTATAATATATCATTTTTTTTAAACATAATCAACTATATTTATATAGAAGGTTTATTTTTTTGTAAAACATACTCTAAAGAATCATTATTAAGTTTATTTGACATTTCACTTAAAACTAAATCTGATAAATGAGGCATACATTTTCTTATATAATTTAATTCTTCTTTTCCTACTAAAAAATAATTACTTTTATTAATCAAACCTGATTCGTCATATAAACTATTTCTAATTAAAATAGCAACATGGTTAAATTTATTATTAAGCATGACAGACGATCCTGGATAAAATGATAACATCATATCGCAAAAGTCAGGGCTATAAACTCTTAATATATCATTAATATCTCCCTTATAACACTTAATATTATTTTCAAGTATTACATCTTCTAAAGCAACCTTAATATCATTTATCTTATCAACTACATTTTCCATAATTATCACCTAATATATATTATTCAAATCAAAAAAACTAGTTCTTTTAAACTAGTTTTAATATATCTTTAAAATAAGATTCAAACATACTTTTAATACTAAATAACGCTTCATAAAGCATGTCTTTTTTTTCTATGTACTTTGCATATAATGGTATTAAATTAAGTTCTTTATAAAGTTCATTTATTTTTTCTTTTACCTCTTTATCATGAGTATTAACTTCTATTTTTTGAAGTCTTTTTATTTCTTTTATAATACCCATAATATGTTTATTAGACTTTACTTTTTCTTTTAATAAAACATAATCTTTATAATAATTAGAATTTTCTACTAAATCAAATAGCTCATCTATTTTTATATCTATATTATTCATCTATTGTACCATCTAAGCTCCAAGTCTTTGCATCTTCTATTTTTACATTTATTATTTGACCTATGTACTTTTTATCTGCTTTTACATTAACTAATTTCATAGTATCAGTGTATCCTGCTAACATACTATTATCTTTTTCACTAACACCTTCTACTAATACTTTAACTGTTTTCCCAACGTATCTATCATTAGCTTCTTTTGCATATTTATTAATAACATCATTTAATCTATATAGTCTTTTTTCCTTTTCTTCTTTAGATACATTATCAACCATTTTTGCAGCTGGAGTACCTTCTCTCGGAGAATAAATAAACGTAAAGGCAGAATCAAATTTACATTCTTCTGCTAAAGATAAAGTTTCTTCAAAGTCTTTTTCATCTTCTCCTGGAAATCCTACTATTATATCCGTTGTAATAGATGCATCACTTCCAAGTTTATTTCTTATCTTTTTATATAGCTCTAAATAAGACTCTTTAGTATAACGTCTTCCCATTAACTTAAGTATTTTAGATGAACCAGATTGAACAGGTAAATGAATATAGTTACAGATGTTGTCATATTTAGCAATTACATCAATCATTTTATCAGTAAAATCCCAAGGGTGAGAAGTTACAAATCTTACTCTATCAATTCCAGTTTTCGCAACATCTTCAAGTAGGTTCTCCATTTTATAATCTTTTTCTTTAAAATCCTTACCATATGCATTAACATTTTGTCCTAGTAAAGTTACTTCTTTATATCCATCTTTTACTAATTTTTTTACCTCAATAATTATGTCTTCTGGCATTCTACTTCTTTGTTTACC
>CAVAWS010000048.1:0-8352 GCA_963592455.1 Paratractidigestivibacter sp.
TTTGTCTTACTATCTTCCATAGTAAAGTAAATTATGTACGTTACAAACGTTTGCATAGTAGACGATAACAACAATTCAGGATGAGAAGATTGAATCATTGATATTATAGTTCCAAAAGATATCAATACAAAAAGTGGGACATATTTAGAACCTTTTATTTCTTTTGCATTCTTAAACATTAAAAGCAATCCAATAGCATCGCAAAATAAAGAATAAAAGTATACAACATTTATTGCTGGACCAGATGTATATATTATTACTCCATTCCTTGTATTATAATCTAAAGGTAAAACCATACCAACTATTAATACTATTAAGTATAATAGCGACCAAATAATCATTTTATTTTTACTAACATACTCATTTTCGCTAGAAATTACCATTACGTATATTATAAATACAAACACCCAAGTAAAATAATAAACTAATATTAATCTTAAAACAATATCATTTAATAGTTTAAAATGTTCATAATTTCCACCTAAGAATATTCCTAAAACTTCTAATATTAACCCAAATAGGTTTATAAGGAGAAGTGCCTTTAAAATACTTCTTTTCTTGTTGTTGCTTTTATTTTTTACTTTAAATATAATAAGTAATAAAATGCAATAAAGTAAACTACATGCTGAGAAAAAAATCGTTGAATTCATACTACACCTCCAGTTTTAATATATCACAAATTATAGTTAAAGAAATGTTTTATATATTAATTTTACAACGCCTTTACATATGACTTTTCTCTGTGAACTCCAGAGTCAACATATTTTTTGTCCACTATTTTAACGTCATATAAAATATTACATCTAGCTATTTTCTCGCTTATCATCATGCTTGTTACATATTTTCTTATACTATCTTCTATACCTTCAATATTATTTGGTAATTCAGCATTTAATTCTGGATTTATTTCTATTTCTAATTTATAATCATAATTTGAATCATTTAAGGCTATTATTTCAGCGCTCATAACTCCATTAAACATTGAAGCAATATCTTCAATTTTTAAAGCGTTTAAATTAAATTTGTTATTTTTCGTTCTTGGCATTTCTTTTCTTATTTTATAAGAAATTGGTCTATGTAATTCTTGGATTTCTCCAGACATTTTTATTATTTCTCTTAAAGTTTCTTCCTGTTTAGAATAATCAAAAAGAGTTATATGTGTGCTTGGCACTTGACCTTCTTCTTTACTTGGCATAGCTACTATACAACATTTATCAACGTTTGGATGTGATTCTATCTTTTGTTCCTCTGCTAGTGGTGAGAACTTAAATGATCTCCTAGCGATTACGTTTTTAATTCTTCCTTCGTAGTGTCCAAATCCGTCACTATCTATTCTACCTAAGTCTCCCATATGAACCCATATATTACCATCATTATGTTTTTTATATACTTTACTTGTTGTTTCTGGGTCATTAAAATATCCTAATGTTACCGTATCACCAGAAATAGCAATTTCTCCAACTTCGTCTACCCCTAACTTTTCTCCTGTTTCTGGATCAAATATACCAACCTTTACATTGCCCATTGGTTTACCAAGGCTACCCTTTTTATATGCACAAACTAAATTAGATAGGGCTATTGCAGAAACTTCAGTTGATCCATATCCATCGGTTATAGGAATATTACAACCATGTTGACTTAAATAACTATTTATTCTATCTTCTATATTAGCAAATCCATCTCCACCAGTTCCTATTAACTCAAAGAAACTTAAATCCTTGTTGGCTATTCTCTTACTTTTTGGAAGAGCAGCCCAATGAGATGGTGTTACCGTCAAATAATTTGGTTCGTATTTTTCTATCAATCCAGGAAAATTTTTAGGATTCATTTCAGGTATCATTACTATTTCAACATTATTACAAAACATTGCTTGAAATGTAGAGTTACCAAAAGAAACAAATATTGGAAGCACTTGTAGATAACGTTTCCCTGGCTCAAACTTTTGGCCAGATAATTCATAATTTCTAACTATTGCATTTGGATTTTTATTAGATTGCATAACTGCCTTTGGTGTACTAGTTGTACCACTTGTATGCATAAGACAACTCATTTTATTCTCATCATACTTACACTCTTGTGAAACACCTTTATTTTCTTTGCCTAACCTAATAAAATCTTTCCATTTCAAAATCCTATCATCATCTATATCAGTTGTTTTATTTTTCTTGTTAGCAATCATCTTAAACAACTCTGGAAATGATTCAATAACAGATGCTTCTATTATTGTTTTAACACTTGTATTATTAGCACCCTCTAAAACTGCTTTTTTAATTTCAGGTTCACCTAGCATAAACACATATTCACTTTTTGATTCCTCAAAGAAATATTTCATTTCATCAGCAGTAAGATTAGGATATATATAATTAGGAACTGCGCCTATTTTATTTAAAGCATAATCCATATATATTGTTTCAGGTGTATTTGAAGAACATATTGTAACTATATCCCCTTCTCTTATTCCCATCATCCATAAAGCATCAGCTGTCATATTTATTTGTTCAATTAATTTTCTTTTTGAAATTTTAACATCTTTATATATTCTGTTTAAATCCACAGAATCTTCTTCTGTTGGACCTTTTTCTACTGGTATTGCATATGTAATAGCAGTCTTATTTAAGAATTTATTTGCATTATCTAAAAAATACCTGTACTTAGTTTTATTAATGTCTGTTTTATTATTGTTCATTTTATTTTCCATAACATCCTCCCATAAACTCCCTTTTTATTCTAAAAACAAAAGACCTTATATGCAAACAAGGTCTTTATACTGCTTGCAAAAAATTGTGTTCCTGTACAAGCAAACATCAATATAAATTACGATAATTATATTACATATAATAGATTTGTTTGTCAAGTAATGTAGTAAAATATATTATTTTTCAATGTTAACTACTGTACTTTGATAATAACTTACATTATTATATTCATCTACTGCTCTTACATAAACAGTTTTATTTATGTTTTTAGTAAATATTATTCTTGAAATATATTTATCTTTTTCTTTATCATAAGTTAAATCATCAGATTCTAACCAATTTTCTTTATCAATAGAATACTCTATTTTACTTATTTTAACATCACTCGTTGCATCTATTGTTAATACAACATCTTCATTTACTTTATTTTCACCACTTGAATTAATAAGCATCGTTATTTTTGGTTTTATATTATAATCTTCTTTTCCAATTACATTAGAAACATTACCTTCTATCTTTTTTAATACACCTGTTTGTATTAATGTAAAACAACTAACTACTGATATTATTAAAAGCATAATTAAAAGCAAAAAATTCCTTCTAGTCTTTACCATAAGCCACCTACCTTACATATATTATACTTTTTTTAAATAGAAAAAACAATAACCTAAATTAGTTATTGCTTAAATACTCATTAATTCATTTTCTTTTTCTTTTAATTTTTCATCTACAATTTTATTATACTTATTAATTAAGTCCTGAACATAATTTTGTCCCTTTTTCTCTTCATCTTCTGGAAGATCTTCTATTTTTTTAATATTATTATTTGCATCTTGTCTAATGTTTCTTAAAGCTACCTTTGCTTCTTCTGCTAAAGCCTTTGCTTCCTTAACATACTCTTTTCTTCTTTCCTCAGTAAGTTCTGGAATAACAAGCATAATAGTTTCTCCATTATTGTTTGGAGTAAGACCTAAATCTGCTTCAAAAATAGCCTTTTCAATAGCTCCTATTGAATTTCTATCAAATGGTTTAATAACTATCTTACGTGCTTCTGGAACAGATATAGTAGCTAATTGAATTAAAGGTGTTGGAACGCCATAATACTCTGGCATAACCTTATCTAATATTCTAGGATTAGCACGTCCTGCACGAACATTTAAAAATCTGTTTTCCATTACATCTATTGCTTTTTGCATCTTATCTTCTGTTTCTAGTAAAATTTCATCTATCATAATATCCCTCTTTCATATAACTATATTATATAATAAAAAAAGACTTTATGACAAGTCTTTTTAGTTATTTATGGATAACTCCACCCCATTCAACCGCTGTAAAGCCTTTTCTTTCAAATCTAGGTAATTTTTCTTCTTTTATACTAGTTTTTTGGTTAACTTTTTTAACGTGAATAGCTACTCTAAGAAGAGAATCTGGTTTAGGATTAATAATTAATCTATTGTAATTTTGTCTGCTATTAGTTAATTCAAAGTATACTAAACTTTTCTTATTTTTTTCTAGTATTGGTAACCAATACATTATAAACTCATTTCTTTCTTTGTAATTTAAACCTATGATAGACAATTTTTCTTCCAAGAAATTTATTGCATTATCTTTTGTTACATAAAATCCTTCCTTAAAATCAACATTTATATAACCTGATTCCTCCCAATAAAGGCCATAATAGTATTTACCATTTTCGTCTTTTAGATCTCCGTTTTTATTAGCTACAACACTCCAATTGTTTTTATATTTAGGATAAGTCGTCGTTAATAATTCAGGCTTAGCAAATGATACATTTACACTCGTATTATCACTAGTTGGATATAAATACAAAATAGGTTTTGCATAACCACCAATAAAGGTAGCTATTTTTCCAGTTTCACCTGTTTTTGGGATGTAGTAATACTCATAGCCTAATGATTCTGAACCATATTCTGAATTGCATCCAGCATCTTCCTTCATATTTTCCGATAAATCTTCACAAGTTACCCTTGGATTTTCAACAACTATATATATTCCAGCTTTTTTGTCCTGTTCAAACCAACCAGATAACATGGAATGAATTTTCATAGAATCATCTATTTTTGTTAATTTTGACAATACTTTTCCTTTTAAGTTTAAAACCTTTAAATAATTATCATTATCTACAACAACAATATAACCTTTATCATCAATTAAAACAGTCGAATGATAATATCTACTTTTTTCTAATTTTTTGGTTGTAGGATCATACTTAACATATCTGTTACCATCTATATAATAAACTGAGCCATCATCAAAATATACAACATTAGACATTTCGCTTGAGTTCCAAAGCTCATCTTTGTTTAATTCATCATCCTTTAACATTACAATTATATTGCCTTCTCCATCTATTAATCCAAATAAAGTTTCTGGACCATCATCATCTATAACAATTTTAAAATAAGTTTCCTTACCTGCATCTTGTACACCAATATAAAGTGCTCCAAGTCCCGAATCATTTATATCTATATCATCAATATAATTTACTTTACCTGTATATTTTCCAAAATCCACTTTTTTTGCTTTATTAGTTTTATAATTATAAATAATATAATCTTCATCCTTAATTAACACTAATTTTTCAGATTCATTAGAAGCAGAAAATAATTTACAATTATCATTATTACATTTATATGTACCTACTTTTTTAGAACTCACAGTATCAGAATTATTTATGGTTTCTTTGTTTGTTACAATATCATTCCAATATTCTCCTGTGATTTTATACAAATCAAGTTCCTTTGCTGTACCAGTTGGCTCATACCATCCATCAGAAACCTCTTTAGTATTATTTTTCTTATTATCAATATTATTATCCTTATTCTCTTTTAACTTATCATTTACCATATAAGCTGCTAAAACAATTATAATTAATACTAATACTAAACATATTGCTTTAAATATATTTCTTTTTTTGATAGTTTCATTACTTGGCCTACCAACACCATTTTTAAATACTCCCATTTTTACTCTCCTTTATACCTGTATATAACTACTTTTTTATAGCTATCTTACATGTTTATAATATCAAATACCCCCCCCCCGGAGTCAATCCTTTTTTTACTTGTTTACAAAAAAAAGAAGTTTAATTTGCTTCTTCAATATTTTCACTACTAGTTGTAGTTTCAAACGTAATCATTTTATCTACTAAGCTTTCAAAGTTTTGCTTTAGCGTATTTTTATCTTCTTCTGTTAATATTTCTTCTGAATCAGTAGTTATCTTTCCAATGTATACATCTGTGATATTACCTTTATTTACAAATACAACAGTAGGCGCTACTAACCTTTTATTACCTTCATCATCTACTTCTATAAAATCTGATAAAAGTTCAGTAAGCTTTTTATATTCATCCGTCTCATCATCCCTTATATCCTTAAAATTATAGTATAGTATTTTTTTTACGTTTTTTTCTTTTGATACTTCGTTTAATAAAGGAGTAATTTCCTTACATAAGGAACAACTTGGAAAACCAAAATAAATTATTCCAGTTCCATTTTTTAATTTATCTGTAACATCTACATAAGTTGCATATTCATATATATTATTTTTAGGTACGCTACTATATTCACTATGGAATTTAATATTATCAGTTTTTATATCATCTTTAACCTTAGTTACTTCAACCGTATTACAACCTGTTAATATTAACAAAAAAGTTAGTAATACTGCTACTAACTTTTTCATAATTATTCTCCGTTCATTTGAGCAGCTACTTCTTCTGCGAAGTTTTCATGACGTTTTTCAAGACCTTCACCAACTTCATATCTTACAACAGTGATTATTTCACCACCGTTATTCTTAACGAATTGTCCTACGCTAACACTGTTATCCTTAACAAATTCTTGTTCAGTAAGACAAATTTCTTTATAGAACTTATTAATTCTACCCATAACAATTTTCTCTGCTATATTAGCTGGTTTACCTTCTGAAATAGCTTGTTCAGTTAAAATTTGTTTTTCATGTTCAACTCTATCAGCTGGAACTTCATCTTTAGTAACAAACTCTGGACGCATTGCTGCAGCATGCATAGAAACGTCTTTTGCAACTTCAGTTGATGCACCCTTTAATAATGTTAATACAGAAATTTTTCCACCCATGTGAATGTATGAACCAAAGTTCTCATCGTCATTTTTCTCTAATAAAGTAAATCTTCTAAATGAGATTTTTTCTCCGATTGTTGCTGTCATGTTAGTAACATAATCAGATAAAGTTCCTTCTTCACAAGGAAGCGCTAATGCTTCTTCATTAGTTTTTGCATTACTATCTAATATAGCATTTGCAACATCATTTAAGAATTTTTGGAATTTTTCATTCTTTGCAACAAAGTCAGTTTCACAGTTAATTTCTAATATAACAGCTTTGTTACCCTTTTCTACTATTGTAGATAAACCTTCAGCAGCAATTCTTCCAGCTTTCTTTGCAGCTTTAGCAATACCCTTTTCTCTTAACCATTCAGTTGCTTTTTCAATATCATTGTTATTTTCTTCTAAAGCTTTTTTACAATCCATCATTCCAGCTCCAGAAATGTCTCTTAATTCTTTTATTAAACTTGCGTTCATATTAACTCTCCTTTTTATAAATAAAAGCTGATTAAAATCATAATCAGCTTTTAAACTCATTTATTATTTTTTTAAAGCTGCTATTAATTCTTCTTTTTTTAACTTAGAATATCCAGCTATTTTAGAATCTTTAGCCATTTGTTTTAATTCAGTTACTGTCTTTTTAGTTAAATCTTCAATTTCACTTTTGATTTCTTCTACTTTTGGTTCAGCTTTTTTCTTAGCTTCTTTAACAACCTTTTCAGCCTTTTCTTTAATTTCTTTTACTTTTTCTTCAACCTTTGGTTGTTCTTCTTTTATTTTTTTAGTAGCAACTGCTTTAATATCTTTAGCTAATTCTTTTACATCTTTAACTGTTTCTTTAGCTTGAGCTTTTGTTTTATCTTCCTCAGTTATATAATCATCTACTGGTTTTCCTGTTGCTTCACATATAGCGTTATTTAAAACACCTAAAACAATCTTAACAGCACGAATAGCATCGTCATTACCTGGGATAACATAATCAACTAAATCAGGATCACAGTTAGTATCTACGATACCAAATACTGGAATACCTAACTTATGAGCTTCATTAATTGCATTAATTTCCTTTTTAGGATCTACAATTATCATAGCTTGAGGTATTTTCTTCATATTTCTTAATCCACAGAAATAAGAATTTAATTTTTCATATTCTTTCTTAATACCTACTACTTCTTTTTTAGGTAACTTATCAAATGTACCATCTTTTTCCATTTTTTCGATTTGATCTAAACGATTAATTCTTCTTCTAATAGTTCTGAAGTTAGTTAATGTTCCACCTAACCAACGTTTAGTTACATAGTAACTATCAGATCTCTTAGCTTCTTCTTCTGATGCTTGTTGAGCTTGTTTCTTAGTTCCAACAAAAACAACCTTTCCACCATTTGCTGCTATTTCCTTTAATGCAGCATAAGCTTCTTCAATTTTCTTTACTGTCTTTTGTAAGTCGATAATATAAATATCATCTCTTGAAGTAAAGATATACTCTTTCATTTTTGGATTCCATCTTTTTGTTTGATGTCCAAAATGTACACCTGCTTCTAGCAAGTAACTC
>CAVAWS010000049.1:0-26679 GCA_963592455.1 Paratractidigestivibacter sp.
GTTAACTGATAAGGAAAACGTTGTATTTTCAAGTAATGCTTTATATATTGGTAAAAAATTATTAAATAAAGATAATAAAATATTAAGTAATTTAATTTTAAGTGATAATTTAGTGGTATCAAGATTAATACCTAATGGAGACTTAGTTGGATACTTAATATTTGATAAAATAAAAGCTGAAGATAAAATATTGATTAATAATTTTTCAAATATAATTAATAAATATTTCGAATAATGTAAAAATATGTAAAATATTAAAAAGATTTGTCGTTTATGTTTACTAATTTGCTTGATGATGTTATATTTTTAAATGTTGTTTAGTGGTAATTGCGGTAAAAAATGACTAAGGAGGAAGATTAGTGTGAACCGTAAAGAACGAAGAGCAGAAATAAATAGTTTTATAATAAAAGTGTTATTTTTTATAACTATATTAATTGCTGCTGCTATGATGTATATAGAAAATAGATCAATAGTAGATATAGGGTATTTTTTCGTAGTATTCGTATTATTTATTAAGTTTTTAATAGTAAAATTATATCACGTGTGATATAATTTTTTTGGTGATTTTATATGTATATAGATTCTCATTGTCATATTTTATCTAGTGAATATGATGATGTTAATAAAATAGTAGAAGATGCAGTTAAAAACGGTATAGAAAAGATGATTAATAATGGATATGATATAAAAAGTAGTTTAGAAGTTATTGAATTATCTAAAAAATATAATAATTTATATGCTGCAATTGGAATATCTCCTGATAATATTTATCAATACGATGAAAAAACAATAAGTTTTTTTCAGGATTTAATAGATAAAAACAAGGTAGTTGCAATAGGGGAAATTGGGCTTGATTATTATTGGACAACCGAAACTAAAGAAAAACAGAAAATTGTTTTTTCAGAAATGTTAAAATTAGCTGAAAAAAATAAGTTACCAGTTATAGTTCATAGTAGAAATGCTTTTGAAGATACATATAATATACTAAAGAAGTATAATGTAACTGGAATTATTCATTGTTTTCAAGGAAGTGTAGAAACTGCTAAATTATATACTAAGCTTGGATTTTTATTAGGTGTTGGTGGCGTTGTTACATTTAAAAACGCAAAGAAGTTAAAGGAAGTAGTAACAAGTCTTTCTTTAAGTTCTTTTTCTTCTGAAACTGATAGTCCATATCTAACACCAGAACCATATAGGGGTAGTAAAAATAAACCTAGTTATGTTATTAAAGTAATTGAAGAAATAGCTCGATTAAAAGGTGTTTCAACGGATATTGTAATAGATACTATAGACAGTAATGTAAAGTCGAAATTTGACTTAAACTAGTATTTATGTTAAAATAAAAAACGAATCCATTCCTAAATGGATATGAGGTGAACATAGTGAAACATTTTAATAAGAAAATTAAAATAGCTTTAATTGCTTCATTTGTAGTATTATTTACTTTTGTTGCATTATCTAAAGCTGGCGTTTTATTTTCTATGCGTGATGATGATATAATCGTTGTATCAACGACGAATAAATCATTTGATCCAAACAATTATGTGGCTTCGGTAGCAGCTGTAAGTAGTGGTACTACAATAACTCAAACAGAAACAACTACAACTACAGAAAAAACTACTGAGACTACAACAGTAGCGACAACTACTACGACTAAAAGCCTTATGATAGAAGCTCCAGAGATAAATTGGGATGGTGCAGTATTATCTAAGAGTAAAGGTGTGGTAATTGGACCTTCTGGTAAAGAAACCTATTATAACTTATCTATGACGGCTATTATTAATAATATGAGAAAAAAAGGATACTCAGAGGAAGAATATCCATATTGGGTTAGATCTGATGGTGTTAAAATGTTAGGTGGCTATGTAATGGTAGCGGCTAATTATAGTATAAGACCACTTGGAACTAAATTAGAAACATCATTAGGGTATGGAATTGTATGTGATACGGGTACATTTGTAAATAATAATCCAACTCAAATAGATATCGCTGTTACATGGTAATAATTTAAATAATATGGTAAAATATGAGCAAGTAATTATTATTTGCTTTTTTATTTTGAAGGAGTTATTATGAATACAAAAGAAATCTTAGAACAAAGTGGATTTAACTTTAAAAAAAAATTTGGTCAAAACTTTTTGCTTGATCAAAATATATTAAATAATATTATAAGGGAAGCTGATATAACAAAGAATACTTTAGTTATAGAAATTGGTGTAGGAGCAGCAGCGCTAACTAAAAAACTTTCTTTAAAAGCAAAAAAGGTGCTTGGTTATGAAATAGATGAATCTTTAAAAGAACCATTAAGTGTTATTTTAAAAGAAAATGATAATGTTGATATTATTTTTGACGATTTTTTAAATAGAGGTGTAAAAGATGATTTAAAAAAATATGAATATAAAACTTTAATGGTTGTAGCAAACCTTCCATATTATATAACAACACCAATAATAACTAAATTTATAGATGAACAAATAGATGTAGAAAAAATTATTGTTATGGTTCAAAATGAGGTTGCAGATAGATTTTCAGCTAAGCCTGGTGTAAAATCATACAATTCATTAACTATATTCTTGAATTATTACTTTGACATTAAAAAGGCATTTGTTGTATCTAGAAACGTCTTTTACCCAAAACCAAACGTAGATTCTGCGGTAGTAACTTTTACAAAAAAACATAATACCTTAAAGGCAAATAATGAAAAATTATTTTTTAAACTTGTAAGAGATGCTTTTTGTCAAAAAAGAAAGACTCTTAAAAATAATTTGAAATCATATGATTTAGATAAAATAAATGAAGTTTTAAAAAAGTACAACAAGGATATAACATTTAGGGCAGAAAATATTACAATAGAAGAATTTATAGATATATCCAACAATTTATGCAAGTGAAATTAAAAATTTAAGATACATAATTTAAACTAAACAGAATGTTTAGTTTTTTTATTGCATATAATTATTTAGGTGATAAAAATGTTTAAAAAAGGTGATTTAGTTAGTAGAAATTCCCATAATAATGATGTTATTTTTAAAATAGAAAAAATAGAAGATGATGTAGCGTATTTAATAGGTGTTGATGTAAGATTGTGTGCCGATAGTATGCTTGATGATTTGGTTCTAGTAGAAGAAAATAATACAGATGATAGGTTTTTTTATGAAGAAATAACAAAGCTTAGAAATTTTGAAAGAGGGGATTATTTTTACATACCGGGTAAAATACTGCATGTAGATGGAGATAGGGAATATTTAAAAAGATGTTTAGAGTTTTACAAAAAGGCTAATATACTTGCTTATGGGGTGTATTCTCCTGAGTATGAGATGTCTCAAAATATTGAAAAGTATTTAAGTGATGTTTCACCAGACATCATTGTTATAACAGGACATGATTCTGATTCGAAGAAAAATTCAAAATATTTTGCTGATGCAGTAAAAAAATGTAGAAGGTACCAAAAGGATTATGATAAGTTAATAATAATAGCAGGTGCTTGTCAATCTAATTATGAATTATTAATAAAATCAGGTGCTAATTTTGCATCTAGTCCTAAACATATAAACATTCATGCACTAGATCCAGCTATAATAGCATTAACACTTAGTTTAATTGATAAAAATGAACATGTTGATTTAATTGATTTGTTAGAAAAAACAAGTAATGGAAAAGATGGAATGGGTGGAGTTAGTACAAGAGGAGTAATGACGGTTGGTTATCCAAGATAGGAGGATTATGATACAAAAAATAAAAGAAAATTTAAAAAGTAAAAAGAATATATATATAAAAATAAAAGTAGATGTAGGTAGAAATAAATATGAAGAATATGAAGGCTATGTAGATGCGTTATATGAAAATATTTGGACATTTAAAACAGGTAGTGATATAAAAAGTTTTAGTTATAAAGACATTTTAATAAAATCAGTAATTTTAAGCCCATTATAATGGACTTTTTTTATTGCATTTTATTGATTTTTATAGGCTTTTGTGGTTTAATTAAGTTGTATATACTAAAGTGGAGGCGTGTTTATGAAAAATGAAAGTAAGTTAGCGGTAAAACTAAAAAGCATTAGAAATAAATTTATATTATTTGGAATAAAAATTAAAGAGTTTTACAAAAATCACAAAATTGCCTCAAGTGTTGCTAGCCTACTATTAGTATTTGGAATAGTAGGAGTTATAGTTTATGCTACTGATGATACTATATTAAAAACGTCATCCGTACAAATAACAAAACTTGAAATAGATAAACAAAGTAATCCGGATAACTTTTTAAATGGTAGTGCATTAAACTTTACCACTGTTGATTACAATTTATCTTATAAATTAGGAGAAGGCAGCAATGAATGTAATTCTGATAATACGTCATATAGTATTGATACGGTTTTAATTAAAGCAAGAATTAAGAAAAGTGATCCAGCTATGTGGAATAAAGCAGATGAAACGACATTATCAGATATAACAGAAGAAAATATAAATGGTACTGATTATCAAGTATTAAAAATTTATGATTCAAATAAGAGAATGTGTTCAGATCTTAACCAGGTATTATCTTTAACAGTTTTAAATTCTGAAAAAGCAACAATAACACCGATTATTGAAGTATATAGTGGAACAGATAATATTCCTAGTGATGAAAATAAAGAAGGAAAAGTAGGATCTACAAAGGAGATAGCAACATCAACTACTTATCAAGGTGATCCATTAGAGCTAACATCTAAAATAAGAAGTGGTATTTCAAAATATAATGATAGTAGTTCTAGAGTGGGTAAATTTGGCTTTGTTCTAGGATTTGAAACATCTGAAAATATAGAATCATTAAAGGGAAAATACATAAAAAACCTATCAGATATTTATTTAAGAGCAACTGCGGATGATAAAGAGTTAAAAATACAAACTGGTGAGTATGCTGATAAGGAAAATGAAAATGTTTCTAATATATTTGGAGTTTATACAGCAGACAAAAAATTGTTTAACAAGAACGAAATGCCTGACTTATCCACAACGTCAGGTTCTGTTGTTTCATTAAAAGAAAATACATATAGTAAAGAAGAAAACTCAGAAATATCATCAAATAATTATAAAGTTGAAATGTTAAATAATAAGGATCTTGAATATGATCATGTTAATTCTTTAAGTGAAAGTTTGACTTTTGATGATGCTATAATTAGAATTACTAAAGTGGTGGATGGAAAAGAAGAAGTCGTAGAAGAACAGTGTTCAACAACTTCTAGCACGTGTAAACTGATATCTCCTACATTTAATCAAGCATCAGACGTAGGAACTTATTATATAGAATATCAAGTAGCAAATGAAAATACTAATGCTATTACAACTATAAAAAGAAAAGTAACAATAAAAGATTCAGATGAAGATTATAAGTTAATTGGTCCAAAAAGTATAACAATAAAAAAAGGTGAATTAATAAGTGAAAGTGGCTCTGGAAACTGGATTACTAAATTAGGATATATAAAAAATAATGTTAAGGCTAGTACTGTTAATGTAACATATAGCAAGATGGAACCAGTTAATGGAGAAATAGATTCAGATCAAATAATAGCTCCAGATGATTTAAAAACTTATGTTGGGACTTTATATCAATCATATAAGGATGATACTACTGGAAAATATGTTATATCAAGAAAAATAATTATAAAAGAAAATTTATCAACTGAAATAACAGTTCCAGCTTATGGTGTTAAAAACTATTCTGTAGCTGGATGGGATTCATCTAAGAGCTTGGCTGCCAATAATAAGTATTATGTAAGAAAAACAGGCGGTACGTGGGATTTAAATGCAAAATCATGTACTAGTTCAGAATCATGTAATATTTTAAATTCTGATGGAAATGAAGTAAGCACTTTATCAGTAGGACAAAATATATTAAAAACAATAATAACTAATTCTTATTATGATGTTTCATTAACAAAAATTATTACTGTTGATATATCTTCATACTTATTTAAAATAAAAGATATTAAATTTTCTAATAGTGCAAGTACATTTACAAAACTTAGTGGAGCATCATTTTATGCAGTAGGCTCATATTTTGCAACAACAGAAGCAGTTTCAAATGCAACTACAACAACTAAAATATGTATGTATGCATCCATGAAACAAGATGGTAGTAATCCAAATTCAAAATGTGTTGATGCTAGTAATGGTTCAACAGGAACGAACTCATCAGAAAATAATTTATATGTAGTAGAAAAAGGCTCTAATCAAAAAGTTGATTCTGCAAAACCTAATAAATATTATACAGCTGCTATGGGAGAAGATGTTACACTTGAAACAATCTTTAACTACGGATATGATGCTGATTCAAGCTTAACAAGTTTAGATGTCACAATACCTGTAGATTCAAATTTAAGTCCAATAGCTATATATGATACAATCGATTCTAGTAATTCAAATAGATTTATTGAATGTGATATAGTTGATGGGGACGGAATAGCATATGGAACTTCTGATAGTACTAAATTACCAGTATATACAGTTAAATGGGTAGGAAAAAATGGAACAGAATATGATCCGGATTCATATCAAAGTGGTACAGATACAATTACATCTATAAAAGTAAATGTTACTAATATAAATATTGAACCAGGTTCTACTGTAGAATTAAATACTAAATATAGAGTTAAAACAAATACTTCTGTTCAGGATGTATCTACACTAAAATTTAATAATTCTGGAGTTACATTTGCATCTGATAATACTACATTAGTAAAAACGGTGGCAACTCCAGATGCTTATATTACTCCATATAAGATTAGATCTGAATTAAGATTTGGTAAGTCAGTTAGTGATGAAGATAATAGTTCGTTAGTTGATGCAGAAGAATTAACATTTGATGCCTCAAAAAATGATACTTATAGAGCAGCATTATTTACTGATGTTATTTCACCGGCATTAAACTTATCATCAACATCATTAGGATATAATACAATAAGTTCTATTAAAACTTTTGTAACATTACCAAAAGGTGTTAATTATGTATATAATGAAAATTATAATACAATTATTCCAACAATATCTTATAATGCTAATGGAGAAACAACATTAACATATACGTATACAGGAGTTGAACCAAATACATGGATTGAGCCACTATACTTTGATTTCAATATAGATGTCAATGTTGATACAAGTAATATAGTTATTAAATCAACAACGTCAGAAGTTATATTATCAGATAATGGCACAGCAAAAACAAACTCTATATATAATGATGTTTCTGATTCTACAAACTTTAAATCATTATCAAAAACATTAAATGTAAAAAATACGTTAGATGTATCATATGGTCAATATTTATATAATGAAGATGGATCACATTATGTGTCAAATGTTGATAAAAATGAAAATTTTATTCATTCTATAAAATTCCATAATAACACTGATAAAACATTTAATGACTTATATGCTTATTCTATAGTTCCTTATGTTGCAGATAACGTAGAAAAAGGATATTCAGGGACATTTGAGATCATGCTTCCAGAACTTTCTGATAGTTTATCTGAAGTTATGTGTACTAATACAGATCCAAGTAACGTTACGAAAGATTCTGTTATAAATTCAAATATAATTGAATGGACTAGTTGTGATAAATATAAAACAGAAAGTGGTTCATATAGTGGATTTACAGCTTATCGTTTAAAATATACACAAATTGCACCAAATGCAAGTATTGAAACAAATATGAAATATACGATTAAGGATAATAATCCAGCGGATGTATATAAATTTGATAGTTATAGAACTTATAAAGAAGATTCAGCTTATTCTCAATTTCATCAAATTTCACTTGAAGTAATAAGTAAAAAAATTACAGGCGATGTATTTGAAGATTTTACTGTAAATGGAATAATGGATGATAGTGAGAAAAAAGTAGAAGGTGTTATATTAAAGTTATATGATTCTAATACAGATGAACTCCTTGATACTACAACATCTAATAGTAATGGTAAATATACATTTACTGGTGTTGCAGAAGGTAAATATTATATTACTGCTTCATTTAACACTGAAAAATATGGTTTAACAACAAGACCTTCTGAAGATTATTATGACAAGAGTAAAATTTCTGTCTTTAGAGAAGATATAACTTATGTTGAAGATGGTATATCAAATGATTCTAATAATGATTCTGGTGATTCATCAGATAATACTTCATCATCAACTGATACAAGTGGTAAAGATCAATCTAATACGGATTCGTCTGATAGTAGTTCATCATCAAGTGATAACAATGAAAACAATACAAGTTCAACAACAGAAGAAAAGAAAAAAGTATCTACGATTAGAACTGATGATTTATTAATAACATCTGAAACTAGAATTTATAGATATGTTAATTTAGGTTTAACGCTTAGAAAATCATTTAAACCAAATATTACTAAATATATTACAAAAGCAGAAATTACTGATGCATTAGGCGTTACGACAACAAAAGATTATGGGAAAACTAAGTTAGCTAAATTAGATGTTAGAAACATGAGTAAAGTAAAAATAAAAGTAACTTATTTGTTAGAAATACAAAATGTTATGTATTATCCAGGATATGTTAAGAGTGTTATAGAAAGTATACCTGATGGTATGGCATTTAATGATACATATGAAGAAAACAAAAATTGGAAAGTCCAAGAAGATGGTTCATTATTAAACACTTCATTAAGTGATAAGTTAATAAAGGAAAATGAAAAAGAGTATTTAACTATATCATTTGATATATCTAGCAAGGAAGCAGGATCATTTGTTAATACTGCATTTATAGATGATCTTCAAATATTAGGAGGTAGAATAGATGAAACAGAAACTAAATAAATTTAAATTATTATTCACAATAGCAATTTCATTAATATTAATTCCTCTTAATGTTAATGCAGAAAATACATATACTATTACCGAAACAAAAATATGGGCTAACAGTTTAAGTTTACCTAATGTTAAATATAATACAAGACAGGGTTCAAGCAGCATGGAAAGACAAACTAAATTTATGGGTGGATTTAAAATAACAGCTGGTGCTTCTGATTATAAAGGTACAAGATGGTTTTGTATTGAACCAGGAGTAGCATTAGAATCTGGTGACAAAATAACTGGAGCATCCATTACAACAAATGCTCCGAATAAGAGTAGTGATAGTCATTGGACTTGGGACATTTATGGTGTAAATAATTTGGATACTGACTTATCCTATGTTTTATCATGTTGGTATGAGAATGACTATAGTATAATAAGTACTCAAGCGATTGTTTGGGAACTTATATCGCGTGAAAGATATAATATTAATTATAGTAAATTATTAAGTGGAGATTATAAGCCATATGAATCATCAGGTTCTGTATTTGGAAGTAGATCTGGTGTTACATCCCTTTATGAAATATTAAGTGGTTCATCATCGGCTTTAAATAGTTATTCTAGTAAGAGAAGTAAATTATATAAAGCATACAAAGAAACATTAGCGTGTGCTGCACGTTTTAAAACAACACCTGGTTCGAGTTTTTATAGTTCATCAAGTGCATCAGGGGGTTCAAAGGCTAATCCAGTAAAAGTATCTACTTATAATGCAACAACAGAAAAATTTTCTAGGACAATTAGTAATAGTGAATTAAATTATTATAAAATAAAAAGCATTTCTGGATTATCTAGTAGTGAGGTTAGTTTATCAAATGGTACATTATCTATTAATACAGGGAAAGAAATATCATCGTCGGCACCTGCAACTATTGAACTACAATTATCATATATTACTAAGGATGGTGTTGATGGTTCTGCACATGGTTTAAGAAATGATGGAACTATAAAATATTTAGTTAAAAAGAAAGCACAATCAAATGGTAAATATCCTCAAGCAATGTCGATGGGTTCAAACACAAAATCTATATATATATCATTTTACACAGGAGAAAAGCCAAAATACCAACTAAAAGTATATAAAAAAGATGATAGTGGTAATCCATTAAGTGGTGTTAGCTTCTATATTTGTTCTGCTAATGTTATTTCTTCTGGTTCATCATGTAATAGTTTTAATAAACTTGCTACAATAACAACTGGATCTGATGGAACAGCGATAAAAACTGACATTGAACATATAGGTGAATATGTTGCTGTAGAAGCTTCTGCACCAAGTGGATATGTTGTTGATAGTACACCACAAACAATTACTGTTTTAGAGACAAATAAAGCTGGTTCTTCATCTTATGCAACTTCTGGAAAAACATTTGTTAATAAAAAGATGCATTTAAAGATGAATAAAAGAACCCTTGATGCAGATGGTAATGAATCAATCTTAACAGGCGATTCTTGTTCTGTTGCAACTTGTCCAAATGAAGATAATAGAGAAAATGGACCTATATTTGAAATAAAGCAAGGAGATAAATATGTTTGTGTAAAAGAAACAGAAAATGGCAAGTATACATATAATTCTATCTCAGATACATGCCCAAGTGGAACAACAAATAAGGTAAAAACATGTAATGGTGCTTTTGATATAGAATTAATACCAGCTGGAACATATAAAGTAACAGAGATTGCTACTGCTTGCGGTACAACATTGCCAAGTAATCCAAGCCAAGACGTTACTGTAAGAAATGGTGATGAAACAACCACAGTTACAATGTTAAATGGTGTAACAGGAGTTGTGTTTACAAAGGTAACTGAAAACGGAAGTTTACTATCTGGTGGTAAATTCGCTCTTCAAAAGAAAGAAAATGGTGTATATAAGGATATTTTATTAGTACACAAAGCTGGTGCAATATATGAATTTGTATCTTCTGCAACAACAGAAACCACTAATGCAACTTATATGCTTGAAACAAATAACGGAATAATAAATGTTATTAATTTACCCAAAGGTGAATATAGATTTGTTGAAAAACAAGCTCCTGAGGGATATGATTTAATAAAAGAAAAAGACTCCACTGCAAAGGTAACAATAAGTGATAAAAATACTACTAACGAGGATAAAACAATAAATTATTACCAAGTAAAATTAGTAAACCAAGTTACAAAAGAAGAAGGAACATCAGATGATGCTGAATTAGTTGTAACAATTAATACTGGTAGAAAAGTAATTAATTATCCGTTAGCGGTAGGTGGATTAGTTGTTTTATTGGTAGTAGGTATAATAATTAGAAGAAAGTTTAAAAAATAGTTCATATAGAACTATTTTTTTAAATATCATTAAAGTAAGGAGGGTAAATATGGAAGAATCTTTTAAAACGGAAAGCCAAAATATTACTATATCAGATAGGAGTAGTGCGTGTATTAGTGGTATTAAAAAAATATTAAGTTTTGATGAGGAAGAATTTAATCTTGATACAACGTCAGGGCAGCTAGAAATAAAAGGAGAAGGTTTGGAAATAATAAAGCTTGATATAATAGAAGGAACCATAAATATAAAGGGAATTATAAATTCATTTGACTATTTAGATAGCATATCTGATAAGAAGCAAAATGGTATGTTATCGAGGTTGTTTAAATGAGTATAACAATTCAAATAAAAGTATTGTATTATTCTTTTTTAAGTGGAATTATATTTTATTTGATTCAAAGAACACTTAGAAATATAAAAAGAAAAAACGTAGATAAAATATTAATATATATAATAAATATAGTCTTCTTCCTTTTGTATTATTATTTGCTGTATAAAATAAATTATGGCATATTATCCTCATACTTATTTATCTCATTTATAATTGGTATGTTTTTTTGTAAAATACTTTACTTTAAAAGAAAAAGTATTTGAAATTTTAATATAAAAATTATATAATTATTATAATGGAGATGGTATAATGTCTAGCAAAAGGGGAAAATTAACTTCGAAAGAAAGAACAAGAGTATTTTTTACATCGATAATATGTATTTTAATTATATGTTTTTGTGTTGTATCATCATTTGGAAATATTATAAGTATAAGTAATAAAAGACAAGAAAAAAAGGAACTTGCAAAAAAACTGGAGACATTAAAAGAAGAAGAGCAAACATTGAGTGATGATGTTGAAAAACTTAAAAATCCTGAATATGCTGCAAGATATGCGAGAGAAAAGTATTTTTACTCAAAAAATGGTGAAAAAATATTAAAAATAGACTAGCAAGGTATTTTACCTTGTTTTTCTATATTATTATGTTAAAATAAAGTTGGAAGTGGTGCTATGGATATTAATCAAATAAATGTAGCTAATTTAGCTTATATAGGAGATTCTGTATATGAAGTTAATATTAGATGTTTTTTAGTAACAAAACATGGTTTAAAAATTGATGAATTACAAACAATGTCAAAAAAATATGTTAGTGCAGTATCTCAGTCTAAAATAATAGATTATTTAATGGATAATGATTTTTTAACAGATAATGAGCAATTATTAATTAATAGAGCTAGAAATTATAAACCAAAATCAAAACCTAAACATGTTTTGATTAAGGATTATAAAAAAGCAACATCATTAGAAGCATTATTTGGAACTTTATATATTAATAATGAATTGGATAGAATAAAAGAATTAATTAAAATTATAATAGATAAGGTGGAAAATAAATGATAGTATATGGTAAAAATGTAGCAAAAGAAGTATTAAATAATAATTTGAAAATAAATAAGGTTCTATTACAAGAAGGTTATAGTGATCAAGAATTAATAGATGAATTAAATAAAAGAAATGTTAATATAAAATACTTAAATAAAAACATGATGAATAAGTTAGAGGAAGGTAATCATCAAGGTATAATATTAGATATTGAAGATTATGAGTATTATGATGAAGCAGAAATGTTTAATAATATGCCTGAGAATCCTTTTATCGTTATTCTAGATCATTTAGAAGATCCTCATAATTTTGGTGCAATAATCAGAACATGTGAAGCAGCTGGTGTTGATTATATTATAATACCTAAAGATAGAAGTGTTAGGGTAAATAAAACAGTAATGAAAGTTAGTGCAGGTGCTTTAAATAACGTTAAAATAGTTATGACAACTAATTTAAATAGGTTTATAAAAAGAATAAAAGATAATGGTGTATGGGTAGTTGGAACAGCACTTTCTGATAGTGTTTATTACGACAAAGTTGATTATAATATGCCAGTAGCTTTAATAATAGGAAATGAGGGAAAAGGCATAAGTCAATTAGTTAAAAAGAATTGTGATTTTGTTGTTAAAATCCCAATGATAGGTAAGATAAATAGTTTAAATGCATCAGTAGCGGCAGGAATTATGATATATGAGGTTGTAAGACAAAGAGGTGCAAATGAGTGATATAAAAAAATTGTATGAGGAAGATGATGAATTATTATATTTAATAGAAGATAGTAGTGAAGAAGCTAATGAACAAATATATAAAAAATACTCTGATGCAATAAGTTATTATGCAAAGAAATATGCTCCCCTTGTAAGTGGTAAGGGAATAGAAGAAGCTGATTTATATCAGGAAGGTATGATTGGACTTCATGATGCAATAGAAAATTTTAAACATCAAAAAGATATAAAGTTCTCAACATTTGCATTTATATGTATAAGAAGAAAAATTATAACTGCATTAAGAAATGCTAGTAGAAAAAAACATAGCATATTAAATGAATCATTGTCTTTGGATTATAAAACCGATGATTATGCTTCGATAGATAATAGTTTGTATGTAGCTAGTGAGAGTATAGAAGATCTACTTATTAGTAAAGAAAAAAGTGATGTGTTTAAAAGTTATATCAAAAAAGATTTATCATTATTTGAACAAAGTGTATATGAACTAAAATTAAATGGTTTTTCAACAGATGAGATAGCAAGTATGCTTGGTAAGTCATATAAATCAGTTGAAAGTGCACTAAGTAGAATAAGGGCAAAGTTAAAGGAGATTCTAAATAAAATTGATTGACTATTTTTTATTAATGTGTTACTATTTAGTTAGTTAACACGTCAAGTGTTTTTTATTTTGAAATATTTTTAGGAGATTAATTATGGCAAAAGCTAAAAAGAAGAAAAGTTTATTTAATAAAATATCTGAGTTTTTTAAAGGCGTAAAATTAGAAACAAAAAAGATTTCTTGGCCTTCTAAACAAAAACTATTAAAATTTTCTATAGCAACATTGGTATTTATGATATTTATTTGTTTATTCTTTGTTGCAACAGATTTGTTAATAGCGCTAATATCTTATGTAAAGGAGTTAATTGGATAATATGGAAGAACAAAAGCAATGGTATGTAGTTAATACATATTCTGGTCATGAAGATAAGGTAAAAGAAAAATTAGACATGAGAATTAATTCTATGGACATGCAGGAAAATATATTTAGAGTTATAGTTCCTGTTAGAAAAGAAGTAGAAATTAAAGATGGTAAGAAAAAAGAAAAGTTAAAGAAATTATTTCCTGGTTATGTACTAGTTGAAATGATTATGTCTGATGAATCTTGGTATATCGTTCGTAATACTCCAGGTGTTACAGGTTTCTTAGGGTCATCAGGTAAAGGAGCAAAACCAGTTCCATTATTTCCAGATGAAGTAGATAGATTATTTAAAGAAATTGGTTACAATAAAGAAACAGTTGTTACAAATTATGAGGTTGGTGATAGTGTTAAAATTACTGACGGTCCATTTAAAATGCTTGCCGGAAAGATTATTAGTGTTGATTTAGATGCAGGTAAAGCTAATGTTTCGATAGATTTGTTTGGACAAGAAACAACTGTTGAACTTGAACTTACTCAATTTACAAAGGAATAAATTTAAAAAAAGTATTGCTTTTATCATATATGCTGTGATAAAATGTTAGTCGCAGCTATATATTTTATATAGATGAAAGAGAATTAGTGGAAGGCGCGGATTTAAAAAATAAAGCTATTTGACCACTCGCGAAAAATTAATATAGGAGGTGTTTTCGTGGCAAAAGAAGTTACAAAAATGATTACGTTACAATTGCCAGCAGGTAAAGCAACACCAGCTCCTCCAGTAGGAACTGTATTAGGACCATTAGGTGTTAACTCTGGTGAATTTTGTGTAAAATATAACGACGCAACTAAAGATAAAATGGGAGATATAATTCCAGTTGAAATAACTGTTTATGATGACAGAAGTTTTGATTTGAGATTTTTAACTCCACCAACAGCATTCTTACTTAAGAAGTATGCTAATGTTAAAAAAGGTTCTACAAAGGGATCTTCAGAGATTGTTGGTTCAATTACGAAAGAACAATTAAAGGAAATTGCTGAAATTAAATTACCTGATTTAAATGCATATACTGTTGAAGAAGCTATAAAAATAGTTTCTGGTACTGCTAAAAATATGGGTATTGAAATAAAAGATTAATAATAAATAGAAAATAATAATCATATAGATTTATCTATGTGGGAGGAAAATCCGCTATATACCACAAGGAGGTAAAAATGAAGAAAAAAAGTAGAAAGTATACTGAAGCTTTAAGTAAAATAGAAAAAGGTAAACTTTATTCTATAGAAGAAGCTACAAAGTTAGTAAAAGAAACTTCAACATCTAAATTTGATGGATCAGTTGAAATCGCCGTAAGATTAAACTTAGACGTTAAGAAAAATGATCAACAATTAAGAGGTGCTATTGTATTACCACATGGTACTGGTAAAACTAAGAAAGTTTTAGTATTAGCTAAGGGTGATGCCGCAAAAGCTGCAACAGAAGCTGGTGCTGATTATGTTGGTGATGTTGATTTAATTACTAAGATTGACAAAGAAAATTGGTTAGATTTTGATGTAATTATTGCAACACCAGAAATGATGCCTTTATTAGGTAGATTAGGTAAGGTTTTAGGTCCAAAAGGATTAATGCCTAATCCAAAAACTGGAACAGTTACAATGGATACTAAAAAAGCTGTTGAAGATGTTAAAAAAGGACGTGTAGAATATAGAACTGATTCTTACGCTAACGTTCATGCTATAGTAGGTAAAGTTTCATTTGATGATGAAAAGTTAATTGATAACATTAAAACATTCATGGATGTAATCATCAAATCTAAACCTCAAGCAGCTAAAGGTGTATACTTAAAAGGTGTAACACTTGCTTCAACTATGGGGCCAGGTGTTAAAGTTGATTTAACATCATTTGACAAATAATTAAAAATAATATAAACTATTAGTAGTTAATGCCTTTATGGCTTTAATTATAGAGTACCAAAGACAGTAGGAGTGAATTTCACATAACTTATATTCCTACCGAGGACTAAATCAAAATAGGATTTTAAGGTCTTCACGTCTTTGTGGAGATCTTTTAATTTATATAGGTACTTATTGATACTAAAAAAGGAGGAAACAGACATGGCAAATCAAGCTATAATTGCAAAAAAAGAAGAAGTTGTAAATGAAATAGCAGAGCGTGTTAAAGAATCTGCAAGTGCTATTTTATTTGATTACCGTGGTTTGACAGATTCAGAAATAACTGAATTACGTCGTAACTTACGTGAACAAAACGCTTCATATAAAGTATATAAAAATACTTTAACAAAAAGAGCTTTTGATAAATTATCTATAAATTTAGATGATTGTCTTGAAGGTCCATCTGCAATTGCAACATCAGATGATGCTATCGCACCTATTAAGGTTTTAGCAGAATTTGCAAAAACTCATCCTGCACTTGAATTAAAGGGTGGAATTGTTGATGGAAAAGAAACAAGCTTAAGCGAATTAAATGAATTAGCAACAGTACCATCAAGAGATGGATTACTTACTATGTTTGCTGCAGGATTAATGGAGCATGTAAAGAATGTTGCTATATGTTTAGACTTACATAGTCAAAACTTAGAAGAAGAAAATAATTAATAAAAAACAGGGAGGAAAAATATAATGGCAAAATTAAGTACACAAGAAATTATTGATGCAATAAAAGAAATGAAAATTCTTGAAGTTAAAGAATTAGTAGACGCAATGAAGGAAGAATTTGGAGTAGATCCAAGTGCTGTAGCTGTAGCTGCTGCACCAGCTGCTGCTGCAGAAGAAGAAAAAACTTCAGCAACTGTAGTATTAAAAGACGCTGGATCAGCTAAAATCCAAGTAATCAAAGTAATCAGAGATATCACTGGTTTAGGATTAATGGATGCTAAGAAGTTAGCTGACGAAGGTGGAAATGTTAAAGAAAACGCTTCAATGGATGAAGCTAACGACATTAAAGCTAAGTTAGAAGAAGCTGGCGCAACTGTTGAACTTGCATAATTTAGTTAAATAAGTACTTAAAGAACTACAAATTGTAGTTCTTTTTCTATAAATATTTTTATTTAAGATATTAAAATTTAAATTATGTTATAATAAAAAATGAAACTAAGTTAAAAGGTGGGATATTATGGCACATTATTTTACAAATGATGAAAATTTAAAATCTGATATTAAAAAGGTAGATGTAACTATTAATGGTGTAAATTTTTATTTTTATACTGATAATGGTGTATTTTCTAAAGGGGAACTGGATTTCGGGACAGAATTATTACTAAAGACATTCAATTATAGTTTTGCATGTGAAAAACGAGTTCTTGATATTGGTTGTGGTTGTGGACCTATTGGAATATATGCCTCAAAATTAGGTTTTGCTGTGGATATGTCTGATGTGAATGAAAGAGCAGTTAATTTATCAAGAAAAGCTGTTTTAGAACAAAAATTAAATACACAAGTTTTCATATCAGATGCTTATGAAAAAATTAATAATAAATATAATTACATAATATCAAATCCACCGATTAGAGTTGGCAAAACTAAGCTATATGAAATAATAATGAATGCAAAAGATTATCTTACTTCTGATGGCGAGTTATGGATAGTTGTAAGGAAAAAACAGGGAGCTGATTCTATTATTAAAGATATGAAAATGATATATAACCGTGTATGTGTAGTAAAAAAGAAAAAAGGTTTTTACATAATAAAAGCTAGTTAGTATTGACAAAATATGGAAAATAACTATAATATCATTTAAATAAATTTTAAGGGGGAAAAATTATGGAAAGAACAAACATGGAAAAATTTATGCATAATTATATTTCAGGGAATTATATAAATAATAAAGTTAATGATGGAATAAACAATATATATAGAAATTTCTTACAGGGTGCAAAAAAAACAGATAACAATAAAGTGGTAAAAAATTTAGATTTTTGGTCTAGTGTACTTTATTCTGATAAAGACATATATATATCAGCAAGTTTAAATAATACTGTTGATGATGCTTTGGTAGACTGTTCATATGAATATGTAACTAATGAATATGATGGTTTTAATGAAGAAGTCAACGCAAGGGTAGTAGGTTTTAAAAAACATAATTAATGTAAATCGTGAAGTTATTCATGATTTTTTTTACTTTTTTTGTAAAATTTATTGACAATGGTAGATTTTTACTGTAATATTTTAAATTGGTACTGTGTCTTTAATTTTGGACATGTTCTTTAAAAATTTTTTGTTTAGGGGTGGATTCACATGGCTTATAAAATAAGAAAAATGAATGAATATCGTGAGAGAAGAGATTTCTCAAAAGTTAATAAATCATTAGAATTAAGTGATTTATTAGAAATACAATTAAAACCCTACGATTGGTTTATTCAAGAAGGTATTAAGGAAGTATTAGAGGAAATTAGTCCAGTAAGTAATTTTTCTGGTACAATGCAACTTGAATTTGGAGATTATTGTATTGATGAACCTAGATATACTATTAAAGAGTGCAAGGAAAAGAAAACTACATATGCTGCACCTTTAAAGGTTCAAACTCGTCTTTTTAACAATGAAACTGGAGAAGTTAAAGAGCAAGAAATATTTTTAGGTGATATGCCTTTAATGACTGATTCTGGATCATTTATATTTAACGGTTCAGAACGTGTTATCGTATCACAATTAGTACGTTCACCAAGCGTATATTATGGAAGAGAAATAGATAAAAACGGTAGATCTATTATATCTTCACAAATTATACCTACAAGAGGTACATGGTTAGAATTTAAATTAAATAGTAAAGATGTTATCGATGTTAGAATTGATCGTAATAGAAAAGTTGTTATAACTGCATTTTTAAGAGCATTTGGTTTATCAACAGACGAAGAAATTCTTAACTTATATGGTCAAGATGAATATTTAGTTAATACTTTATCTAAAGATTCTACAAGAAACATGGATGAAGCTTTAATTGAAATATATGAAAAGTTAAAGCCAGGTGAGCCAGCTACATTAGATAGCGCAAAGAACCAATTAATAACTAGATTCTTTGATAACTTTAGATATGATTTAGCTAAAGTAGGTCGTTATAAATTTAATAAAAAATTGAATGTAGCAGACCGTTTATTAAATCAAACTTTAGCTGAAGATATTGAAGTAGATGGAAAAGTTGTTATAAAAAAAGGTACAAAAGTTACTAATGAAGTAATGAAGCAATTAAAACCAATATTAGATAATGGTTATGGTGTAATAGATGCAACTGTAAATAAAGAGCTAGATGATCATACTAAGGTACAAGTTGTAAGTATTTACTCGCCATTAAATCCTGAAAAAGTTATTAAGGTAATTGGTAATGATCAAACATTAGATGTTAAAATTTTAACAATATCTGATATTTATGCATCAGTATCTTATTACTTAAACTTATTACAAAACGTAGGATCAATAGATGAAATAGATCACTTATCTAATCGTCGTCTAAGACAAGTTGGTGAATTATTACAAAATCAATTTAGAGTAGGTGTTGCTCGTATGGAAAGAGTTATTCGTGAAAGAATGACTACTTTAGACGTAGAAACTGCTACACCAAAAACTCTTATTAATATTAGACCTATAACAGCGGTTATAAAAGAATTCTTTGGATCAAGTCCATTATCACAATTTATGGATCAGATAAATCCATTATCTGAATTAAATAATAAGCGTCGTTTATCAGCTTTAGGACCAGGTGGATTATCTAGAGATAGAGCTGCTATGGAAGTTCGTGACGTTAACGTATCTCACTATGGTAGAATTTGTCCTATTGAATCACCAGAAGGTGCTAACATCGGACTTATTACTTCGCTTGCAAATTATGCTAAAATTAATGAATATGGATTTATAATGACTCCATATAGAAGAGTTAAAGATGGTAAGTTACAAGATGAAATAGATTATTTAACTGCAGATGAAGAAAATGGACATATTATAGCACAAGCTAAGATAGATATGGATGGAGATACTATCGTTCAAGAACATTGTCCTGCAAGACAAAACGGTGAAAACATATTAGCATCACCAAAGGAAATAGACTATATAGACGTAGCTCCACAACAAATCGTATCTGTTACTACAAGTTGTATTCCATTCCTAGATCACGATGATGCTCACCGTGCGTTAATGGGATCTAACATGCAACGTCAAGCATTACCTTTATTAAGAGCAGAAGCTCCATTAGTTGCAACAGGTGTTGAAGCTCAAGCGTCTAAAGATAGTGGGGTATCTGTTTTATCAAAATCAGAAGGTGTTGTTGAATACGTCGATGGTAAAAAAATTGTTATTAAGACTAAGAATTCAAAAGATATATATACATTAAAGAACTTCGAAGGATCAAACGCTGGTACTTGTTATCATCAAATTCCTATCGTAAAAATTGGTGATAAGGTAAATAGAGGTCAAACAATAGCTGATGGACCATCTACAGATCATGGAGAAGTTGCATTAGGTAAGAACTTAACAGTTGCATTCATGACTTATAATGGATATAACTACGAGGATGCTGTTATTCTTAATGAAAGAATGGTAAAAGATGATGTATTAACTTCATTATATGTTGAAGATTATGAGATTCAATGTCGTGATACTAAGTTAGGCCCTGAAGAAATCACTCGTGATATTCCAAATGTTAGTGAAGAAGCTCGTAAGAACTTAGATGCTAATGGAATTATTAAAATTGGTACTGAGGTAAAAGAAGGCGATATCTTAGTTGGTAAAGTAACTCCAAAAGGTATGGTAGAATTAACTTCAGAAGAAAAATTATTACATGCTATTTTTGGTGAAAAAACTCGTGAAGTTAGAGATACTTCATTAAGAGTTCCACATGGAGCTGCTGGTATTGTTCATGATATTAAAATATATACTAAAAAGGATTCTGATGAATTACCAAGTGGTGTTTCTAAAGAAATCCGTGTTTATATAATTCAAAAACGTAAGATTCAAGTAGGAGATAAGATGGCTGGACGTCATGGAAATAAAGGTGTTATTTCATTAGTCGCTCCTCAAGAAGATATGCCATATTTACCAGATGGTACTCCAGTAGATATCTTACTTAACCCACTTGGAGTTCCATCTCGTATGAACCCTGGACAAATTTTAGAAATGCATTTAGGTATGGCTGCAAAGAAATTAGGTGTACATACTGCAACACCAGTATTTGATGGTGCTACATGGCAAGATATTCAAGAAATGATGGTAGAAGCAGGTATGGCAGAAGATGGGAAAACAGTTTTATATAATGGTAAAACAGGTGAACCATTTGAAAACAGAGTAGCTGTTGGTGTTATGTACATGATTAAACTAGATCACATGGTAGATGATAAATTACATGCTCGTGCAACTGGACCATATTCATTAGTTACACAACAACCATTAGGTGGTAAGGCACAATTTGGTGGTCAAAGATTCGGTGAAATGGAAGTTTGGGCATTATATGCATATGGTGCTGCTAACGTTTTACAAGAAATGATGACTGTTAAATCAGACGATGTTATGGGACGTGTCAAAGTATATGAATCTATAGTAAAAGGAAACCCTGTAGATCAAGCTGGTATCCCAGAAAGCTTTAGAGTATTAATTAAAGAATTCCAAGCTTTAGGTTTAAATATTGCAATGATAAATGACGAAGGTAAAGAAGTTGCAATCAAAACACTTGAAGAAGAGGAAGATAATGAATCAGCTCCATTATCTATAGAAGAAATAGATAATGTATCGATGGTAAAGACTGAAGAAAAGCCAGTAAGTACAATTACTGAGGAAGAAAGCAAAGAAGACGATGATGATTCTGCTGAAGAAGATGATTTTGAAGCAGAAATAGAAGATCAATTAGATGAGTTAGATGATTCTACTTTAGAAGGGAGTGAAGAATAATGGATGCAAATAAATATGAAGGAATAAAAATATCTATAGCTTCACCCGAACAAATAAGAGAATGGTCTTATGGAGAAGTAAAAAAACCAGAAACAATAAACTATCGTACTTTAAAACCAGAAAGAGATGGTTTATACTGTGAAAAAATATTCGGTCCAAAGAAGGATTATGAATGTGCTTGTGGAAAGTACAAGAGATTAAGATATAAAAATATTACATGTGACAGATGTGGTGTTGAGGTAACAAAATCTAAGGTACGTCGTGAACGTATGGGTCATATAGAGCTTGCAACACCTGTCTCTCATATATGGTTCTTTAAAGGTGTTCCAAGTAGAATGGGATTAGTTTTAGATATGTCTCCAAGAGACTTAGAAGAAGTTTTATACTTTGTATCTTACGTAGTAATTAATCCAGGAGCTGCACCTTTAGAAAAAAAACAAACTTTATCTGATAAAGAATACCGTGCTTACTATGAAAAATATGGAAATACTTTTGAAGTAGGTATGGGTGCAGAAGCTATATTAAAACTATTAAAAGAGATTAATGTAGAAGAAGAAATACAAAAAATAGAAAAAGAATTAGAAAATACTCAAGAACAAAAAAGAGTACGTTTATTAAAGAGATTAGATATATTAGATTCATTTCATAAGTCTGGAAATAAACCAGAGTGGATGATATTAACTGCATTACCAGTTTTACCTCCAGATTTAAGACCAATGATTCAATTAGATGGTGGTCGTTTTGCTACTAGTGATTTAAATGATTTATATAGACGTGTAATAAACCGTAATAATCGTTTGAAAAAATTACTAGAACTTAATGCTCCTTCAATAATCGTTCAAAACGAAAAGAGAATGTTACAAGAAGCAGTTGATGCATTATTTGATAATGGTAGACGTGGTAGAAACGTAACAGGTCCATCTAATAGACCATTAAAATCATTATCTAGTATGTTAAAAGGAAAACAAGGACGTTTCCGTCAAAACTTACTTGGTAAACGTGTTGACTATTCAGGACGTTCTGTTATAGCTGTTGGTCCAACACTTAAGATGTATCAATGTGGTATTCCAAAAGAAATGGCTCTAGAGTTATTTAAACCACATGTAATTCATGGTTTAGTAGAAAGAGATATAGTTCATAATATTAAATCTGCTAAGAAATTAATTGATAATAGGGATGAAAGAGTTTGGGATATAGTAGAAGATGTTATTAAAGAACATCCAGTAATGTTAAACCGTGCTCCAACACTTCACAGATTAGGTATTCAAGCATTTGAACCTAAGTTAGTTAGTGGTAAAGCTATTAGATTACACCCATTAGTTTGTGCAGGATTTAACGCAGACTTTGATGGTGACCAAATGGCTGTTCACGTACCTTTATCAGAAGCTGCTCAAGCAGAAGCTAGAATATTAATGTTAAGTTCAAATAATATCTTATCTCCAAAAGATGGAAAACCAATTGTTACTCCATCACAAGATATGGTATTAGGTAACTATTATATAACAATGGAAAAAGTTGGTTTAGATGGTGAAGGTAGAGTATTTAGAAATCCTAATGAGGCTATTTGTGCTTATGAGAGAAGAGAAATTACTCTTCATACAAGAATTGCATTACCTACTAGATCAATTAAATATAAAATGTTCACTGATGAACAAAAAGATATGTATTTAGTAACTACAGTTGGTAAATTAATATTTAATGAGAATCTACCAGATGGGTTCCAATATGTTAATGAACCATCAGATGAAAACTATGAAGGTCTAACTCCAATGAAGTATTTCTTACCAAAAGGAAGCAATATTCCTGAAGAAATAAAGAAAATGGAACCAACTAGACCATTCCCACAAAGTGCATTAAAGAGTATAATTGCTCAAATATATAAACGTTATAAAACAACAGAAACTTCTATAATGCTAGATAAATTAAAAGATTTAGGATTTAAGTATTCTACATTATCAGGTATCTCTATTTCAATCGCTGATGTTGAAAGAAGTGAAAAGAAAGACGAAATAGTTGAAAAATCGCAAAAAATTGTTGATACTATAAATAAACAATATAGAAGAGGTTTAATAACTGATAGAGAACGTTATGAAAAGGTTTGTGCTGTATGGAACGATGCAACTAACCAAGTTCAAGCTGAATTAAAAGCTAAAGTAGAAGCTCCATCAGAAAATCCAATCATGATGATGATTAACTCTAAAGCACGTGGTAACCTATCACAATTTACTCAGTTAGCAGGAATGCGTGGATTACTAGCTAAACCAAATGGTGAAGCAGTAGAAATTCCAGTAACATCTTCATTTATAGATGGATTATCAGTATCAGAGTTCTTTATTTCTACTCATGGTGCTCGTAAAGGTAATGCTGATACTGCACTTAAGACAGCTGATTCTGGTTACTTAACAAGACGTTTAGTTGACGTTGTACAAGATGTTATTGTACGTGAAGAAGATTGTGGAACTATTCAAGGTGTTACTGTTAAAGCTATAATGGATGAAAATGCAGGAACAGTTGTTGAATCACTTCATGAACGTATTCAAGGAAGATACACTAATAAGAAAGTTATTGATCCAAATACTAAAGAATTAATTATAGATAAGAACCAATTAATTACTGAACAAATTGCAGACAAGATTGATAAGGCTGGAATTGAAGAAGTAGAAATTAGAACAGCTCTTACTTGTAAAACTGAAAATGGTATTTGTAAACATTGTTATGGTACTAACTTAGCAACTGGTAACGTTGTTGAGATTGGTGAGGCTGTTGGTATAATGGCTGCCCAATCAATTGGTGAGCCAGGTACTCAGCTTACAATGCGTACATTCCATACTGGAGGATTAGCATCAGGTGAAGATATAACTCAAGGTTTACCTCGTGTACAAGAATTATTTGAAGCTAGAAATCCAAAAGCAAGATCTACAATTGCAGAAATTGATGGTGAAATAACTAAGATTGATGATGTAAATGGAAAATACAAGATTGAAATAACAAATGATGTTGAAACAAGAGAACACACAACTAACTACGGAGTTAAATTATGTGTAGAAGCAGGACAAAAAGTAAAAGCAGGAGATAAATTAAATGTTGGTTCTATTAACCCTAAGGAATTACTTGCTGTAACTGATCCTATTACTGCTCAAAACTACATTTTAACTGAAGTACAAAAAGTATATAAATCACAGGCAGTTGATGTTTCTGATAAACATATAGAAGTACTTGCTCGTCGTATGATAGCTCGTATTAAGATAGTTGATGGTGGAGAAACTGAATTAGTATCAGGTAAATTAGTTTCTATGCATGAGTTTACTAGAATTAATAAGCAAGCTATAATAGAAGGTAAGAAACCAGCTACTGGTAGACCAATTATGCTTGGTATTACTAAAGCTTCTTTAGAGACTGATTCATTCTTATCAGCAGCATCATTCCAAGAGACAACTAGAATATTAACTGATGCTTCAATAAAAGGTAAGATTGACCATTTAACTGGATTAAAAGAAAATGTTATAATAGGTAAATTAATACCTGCTGGTACAGGTTCTAAGTTCTATTCTAACGTTAAATATAGCTTAGAAAGCCAAAATATTGAAGACGATGCACTTGATGTATTAGAGGAACAATTAACAGATTAAAAGAAAGCTAAAAAAGCTTTCTTTTTTTTATACTATAAAAGTAGATTCATCTATAAACTTATAATTTGTTTTATATTTTAATTCCCTTACTAATTTAGTTAATGCATAGTCTTTAGCTTTAGCTTCTAACATAATATCAACATCTTTATCATATTTTTTTAAAATTTCTAAAAAGATAGTAAATTTATCTGAATCTATGTAATCATTATGACTTCTAAAATCTTTTTTTGAATTATTTTTAGGAGATGAAAAGTGCATTTTAGGTGTTTTGTTTTTCCAAGTATTAAAAATTCTTTTTAAATAATCTTCAATTTTTTCACCGTTATTATTACATAAATAATGATGATAATCTAGTACCATTGGAATACTACATTTTTCACATAATTGCAGAACATCTATTATGTTGTATGTTTTATCATCATTTTCTAATGCAATAACCTCTTTTAAATAGCTAGGTAACAAATTAAAATTATTTATAAATCTTTTTATTGAATTTTCTTTTCCAAATACACTAGATCCTACATGAAGAATAATTATTTTATCTTTAATGTTAAATGCTTTTAAAATATTATGATGATACTCTAAAATTTTAATTGTATTATTAACTATTTCCTTATTTGTACTGTTTAGCACTGCAAACTGATCCGGGTGTGTATCTACTCTTAATTTATTTTTATTTATTATATTACCTATTTCTTGATATTTTTTTAGCATAGGTTTAATGTAGTTGAATTCAATATTTTTATGCGTTGAAAGTGGTACAATTTTAGATGTCATTCTATAAAAATGAAAGTTATTTTTAACGTTATATATTAATATCTCTTTTAGAGAATCTAAATTAAGATTAGTTATTTCAATTAATTTATCCACAGTATAATTATTTTTTATGTAATTCATATAAGTTATAGTGTGCGATGTCGTAATATTATCTAAAGTTTTAGCTAGCGAAACATAACCTAATCTTATTTTCATATTATCACCAATTTTATTATGTTCAATAAATTAATATTTATTAAATTTA
>CAVAWS010000050.1:0-10555 GCA_963592455.1 Paratractidigestivibacter sp.
CCTTATCATATTTAGAAAAAGTATATACATTATAATCAAAATCGTATGACATAGTGATTTTTGCTATTAATTTTTCTATTTCACTTCTTATAAATTCATTATCATCACATACTACAAAATTAATCATTCTAAAATCACCTCTTTACTATTAATTACTTTAAATTATATCATGTATAACAAATGTTGTAAAATAAAAAAATCCCTAAGGATTTTATTTATTTGCTTCTTTTATTACTTTATCATAGTATTTTTCTGGATTTATTGGTTTTCCATTTATATAGACTTCATAATGTAAGCCATTATCTACATCTGCGTTTATTGAACATTTTCCACTTTTTGCAATTACTTCACCTTGATTAACTTGATCTCCCTTTTTTACTTTAACATCAGATAAAGATTGATATGTTACTACAACATTATCACTACTTTTTATCTCAATTGTATCTCCTAAAAGAGTATCATTAGTTACATTTGTTACTGTTCCACTTAAAGAGGATACAACGTCAAAAGATTCATTTGATTTATAATCAATCCCAGAATTTTGAATGTAAGTACCATCACTTAAAACAATTGATTTTTCTTGTTCTTCACTTGCTGCATCCTTATCATAATAGTTTCTATATAATGATATATTTTCAGAACTATATGGTCTTATTAGCGACTCTTCATCATTGTTCATAACCGGGGAATAGTTATCAAAAATATAATCATTTACAAATGTAAAATTATCCATTGCTGATAACATTTCTGAACTCTTATTTGCAACTAAACTATAAAAGGTAGCACATACTGCAAAAAATAAAATAGTAAATAAACTTATTTTTATGCCTTTTTTTAATTTTCTTTTCTTTTTCATATTTTTTCACCTCTCATTTTAAGTTTTCTCCAAAGATGAAAAAATATACATTAAAATAATTTTTTTAATTTACAATTTGTATAATAATGATCTAAAATATCCTTATATTTATAAGATTCTTTAGCCATACCATTTGCACCATATTGACTCATTCCAACACCATGACCAAATCCTTTAACGGAAAATTTAACTTTATCATTATTAACTTCTATTTTAAAACTTGTTGATTTTAAATTAAAAGCTTTTCTTATTTCTGAAGAATCATAATCTTTATTATTTATTTTTATAGTTTTTACTCTTCCTGTGTTAGTTTTACTTATGTTTCCTATATTTATATAGTCTTCTTTTATTCCTAAATTATGTAAAAACTCCGTCTTTGTTACTGATACTTCAGATGTAAAAGCGGGCGACTCTGTCTCATCCCACTTAGAAGATACACTTTTTAAATAGGGAACATTAGAATTAAAAACATCTATACTATCTTCTGTATATCCATTACTTGTTGAAAAAAACATGGCATCTACTATTTCATTATTATATATTAAAACTTCTCCTGTGGTACTTTTAACAGCCTCTGTCACCTTTTTTAAATTAGCATCATAACTAGTTTTCCATTTTTCTTTTTTATCTTCATCGTCTAAATAAACCTGGTTAGATGTTGTATCAACTACATCATAATCTTTTTTATTATTTAATGTTTTTGTTAAAACATAACTTCTTGAAGCAACCGCTTGAGCTTTTAAAGCTTCAATTGAAAAAGATGCAGGCATTTCTCCTGATACTACCCCTATAACATAGTCTTCAAGTGGTACTTCATCTATTTTGTTTTTATTAACTCTTTTTACTCTTATTATTTTATTACTTTTAATACCATATTTATTTTTTAAACTAATTGGTAGTTCTTTATTTATTATTAATATAAATGGAATAAAAATAACTAAAATTGTAAAAAGAAATAGTTTTTTCATATTATTCTCCTATACAGTTGCTAATAAAGTATAAAGATCCATTAAAAAGTTAACCATAAAATATGAAAGTGTTAATGATAAAAACAAATACATCATATGAATTTGCATTATCTTATTTTTTTTAAATATTTTATCAATGTTAGTTGATGTTATTATCCATATTGAACATGGAATAAATATACAATATAAAATAAGTTTAATATTCATTTGTATCCTCATACTTTTCAACTTGATCTATTCTTATTTTATATCTTGGTTCTGTATTAAATGTCGAATTATTAAATATATCTATCATTTTCTTTATTTTTTTAGCTGAATTAGATGTTGCACTAAAAGCTAATATATTAGCATTATTATGTTCTTTTGCTGATTTAGCTTCTGCATAATTATCTACTTTTGCGCATCTTATTCTTTTTACCTTATTACAAGCTATTGAAACTCCTATTCCAGTTCCACACATCACAATACCTAAATCCACATCATTATTTTTTACATGTTCTGCTAACGTTAAAGCATATTTAGGATAATCTACCATGTCACTAGAATCACATCCATAATCAACTATTTCATAATCCTTAAGTAATTTTTTTAATTTAACCTTTGTATCATATGCTCTATGATCATTTGCTATACCTATTTTCATTTATTACATCTCCTCATATAAAAAGGTTATTTTTATAACCCTATTTATGTATTTTTAAAATTAATTGTGTCATTTCTTCAAAATCAAACTCTTCTAAATCAATTCTTTTTCCTTTACTATTATAATCATCTATTATCTTTTTTAATTCTTCTACAATTTTAGTATTTGTAACTTTTTCACTATTATTTATTTCTTCTTTTGTTTCTTTATTTTCTTTTTCTTCTACATCTACATCAGAGTCATCTTCTTCATCTAACGATTCTTCACCATCATTATCCTCGTCTTCTTCAAAATCATCTAGAATCATATCTTTATCTTCTTCTTTTTCTGATTCTTCTAACTCTTCATCCTTTTTTTCTTCTTTTTTAGGTTCATCATCTTCCATTTCTTTGTTAAGAGATGTTTTTTCTTCTTGTTTATCCTCTTTTTCTTCAGAATCATTTTCTTCTACTTCAGGCTCTCTACTTACCAAGTATGATGAATTATCAAAGTTTGCTGATGGTTGATAGAAATTATTAGAAGTATTTACATTAATTCCATTATTAAGATTAGGTAACCCATTATAATCACTTTCAACAGAATTAATAATACTACTATTAACCATATTTGAACCAGGCATCATATAATTATTTTCTGGAAGATTAAACTGATTATTATAGTTATTTTGCATATTCATGTTATTATTATTATTTTGATTATTCATATTCTCAGAAAAACCAAAATTATTTTGAGGAAAATTACCTGTTTGAAAATCGTTTTGTTGTGAAAAATTATTATTCATTAATGTCATATTTATATTTTGATTATTCATATTAGTATTTTGACCATCTTGAAAACCATAATTTCCTTGATTATTATTTTGCATATTTATATTAGTATTATAATTACTCATCTGTCCTGTTTGTTCATAGTTTGAAAGAGGGTCATTTATGCTATTATTTTGAGAACTATTTTGAGGATTATTATAACTTAATGGATTTAAAGGATCTAAACTTGGAGATACAAAATTCTGATTATTATTTAAATTCTCTATATTACCAAGTTCTGGTGGAAAATCCATCTGGTTATTTACATTGTTATTTTGACCATTTTGAAAGCCATAATTTCCTTGATTATTTTGTCCTGGATTATTATTTTGCATATTCATATTATTAAAATTATTATTTCCAAACATATTTTTTACCCCTTCCTTATTATTAAATATACAATAAAAAAGCCTTATTTACAATGGCTTTTTCTTAATTTCACTAAATTTTCTAGGATACTTAACACTTGTTTTATTGTTTTTTTCTATAACTATTAAACTTCTATTTCCAGCATCTTTAGGCAGTTTAAATAAAATGGTTTTTCTTATAACACATCCTAGTGTATTTATAGCTGAAGTTGCATTATTTATCTCAGTTTCAGCTTCTGCCTTCATAGGAACAAATAAACCTCCTACTTTTACAAATGGAATACAAAGTTCTGATAATGTAGAAAGATTTGCAACGGCACGTGAAGTTACTATGTCAAAAGACTCTCTATTATTTTTAATATAATCTTCTGCTCTTTCATGAACGGCTTTTATATTCTTTAAATTTAATTTTTCTATTACCGACTTTAAAAACACAACTCTTTTATTCAATGAATCTATAAGAGTTACCTTTAGATTAGGAAATACTATTTTTAAGGCAAGCCCTGGAAATCCTGCTCCTGTACCAATATCTAGCAGTAACTGATCATTTAAGTGCACTGCTTTTATAAGAGTTAAACTATCATAAAAATGTTTTAAATATACTTCATCTTCTTCTGTTATTCTTGTTAAATTAGTATGTGAGTTGTAATCTATTAACATCTTATAATAAGTGTTTAAATCATCTAATATTTTATCATTGACATCTATATTAAGCTCTTTTAATGCCTTTATAAATTCTTCTTTATTCATTATAGAACCTCTTTAAATATACCATTAAAATAGCTATATCAGAAGGATTAACCCCACTAATACGAGTTGCTTGATCAATTGTTCTTGGTCTTACTTTTTCTAACTTTTGTCTTGCTTCTGTTGCTAAATTTTCAACCTTATTATAATCAATATCATCCGGTATTTGTTTTTTACCTAACCTTATCATTTTCTCAGCTTCTTTTTTAGCTTTCGTTATATATCCTTCATACTTATGATTGATTTCTACCTGTTCTAAAGCTTCTTTACTGTATTCTTTACTAAATTTATTTAAGTAATCCATTATTTTTACTTCTGGTCTTTTTAAATAAGCACTCAAATTTAATTTTTCCTGTGGAAAAGTTATGTTTTTTAGTTCTTCCTCTATTTCTTCCATCTCTTTTAACTTATGAAGCAACATATTATGCCTTTTTTCACTTAATAATCCTATTTTATAGGCCTTTTCACTTAATCTTAAATCAGCATTATCACTTCTTAAAAGCAATCTAAACTCTGCACGAGACGTTAAAAGTCTATATGGTTCTATGGTACCTTTTGTTACTAAATCATCTATTAAAACTCCTATATAAGCATCACTTCTTGAAAGAATTAATGGTTCTTTATTATCTAACTTTAAACTAGCATTAATACCTGCTATTATTCCTTGTCCAGCTGCTTCTTCATATCCTGACGTACCATTTATTTGACCTGCGGTAAATAAATTTTCGACTACCTTTGTTTCAAGAGATGGTTTTAATTGAAGTGGGTCTATTGCATCATATTCTATTGCATAAGCATACCTTAAAATTTTTGCATGTTCTAAACCCTTTAAAGAATGTACCATTTCTTCTTGTACATCATGTGGCATAGAAGTTGAAAAACCTTGTAAATATATATCATCGTATGACATACTTTCTGGCTCTAAAAATAATTGATGCCTTTCCTTATCTTTAAAACGAACTACTTTATCCTCAATTGAAGGACAATATCTAGGACCTGTTCCTAACTTTTCATAAAATCCTCCGTACATGGCTGATTTATTTAAATTATCCATTATTATTTTATGAGTTTTTTTATTTGTATAAGTAAGGTAACATGGTTCTTGTTTCTTATAATTATAATATGCTATATCATCAAAACTAAAAGTTAATTCTTCATCATCACCGTCTTCTCTTGAAAGAACACTAAAATCAATAGAAGATCTTTCTATTCTAGGTGGCGTTCCAGTTTTTAGTCTTAATAACTTAAAGCCTAATTTTTCTAAGTTACCACTTAAGAAATTAGCTCTTTTTTCTCCATGTGGACCCTCAGGAGTTCTTTTATCCCCTACTAATATATCTGCTTTTAAATATGTACCAGTTGTTAATATACAAGCATCACAAGAAATAGTTTCATTATCCTCTGTTGTTATACCAACTATTTTATTATTTTCTACTAAAAGTTCTGCAACTATTGCTTCTTTTATTGTTAAATTCTTTGTATGCTGTAATGTATTTAACATTTCTTTTTTATATGTTACTTTATCAGCTTGACTTCTTAAACTTCTAACTGCAGGTCCTTTTGATCTATTAAGCATTTTAATTTGAAGAAGAGTTTTATCTGCATTACGACCCATTTCTCCTCCTAATGCATCTATTTCCCTTACAACAATTCCTTTGGCACTTCCACCTATTGATGGGTTACAAGGCATATCTGCTATATTATTTATATTTATTGTTATAAGTAATGTATTTTTATCTAATCTTGCTGATGCAAGAGCTGCTTCACAGCCAGCATGTCCTGCTCCTACAACTATAACATCGTACTTCATAAATTCCACCTGCTTTTCTTTTGGTATTATACAATAATATGATTAAAAAGTTAATTATTTATTAAAATTTTATATAACTTTTTCCCAATTATAACTAATTAGATAAACTCCATCATCATTTACATATTTAAATATAAAATTATCATTCTGTTTAGATATAATTAATCCTATACTTTTGTTATGATTTTTCTTTTTTACGGTACTATCTATTATTTTTCTATATAACTGAATTTGGCTTACATCCTTATAATTAGTACTATTAAGCTTTAATTCTACAGGAATATAACAATTTAAATTAGTATTAAATAAAAATCCTGATCCTAACTGTAAGAAAAAGTCTCTTAATTCATCTAATATGTATTTTTTTAATACTTTTTCACTTATGTTTTCATTTGCAGGCGATTTTATTATAATAGGAACTAAAAGCATATCTTTTAAACTATAATTAACTTCATTTTTAAAATTTATAATCTTTATGTTATTTTTATCATCATAAGAAAGTCTATCAAAGGCCTTTTCTTTTATCAATTTTACAAGTTCTCTTTTGGATAGATTATTTAAAATGCACTGATTTATGTAATAATTTCTTTCATTTTCATTCTTTATTGGAAGTAGATATTTCCAATTTGTCCAACTAATATTTAATTAGTGCTCCAGCGGGGCACCTTTTTGAATTATTGTATAAAAATTGCCTCATTCTTTTTAAATTAGATATATTATATCCACTACCATATTGTTCAACTAATTTTAATTACCACTTTTTTATTAACATATCTCCATACTTAGTTTTATTTTCTCCACCCTGTGCTTCTATCAACAACTTACCTATTTCATAATAAGTTTTTAACTTATCACTATTTTCACTAATCCTTCTTACACCATCTTTTACTTCTTTATTTTATATTAAATATTTTATTTTTTCATAATAATTCATAACAAGTTCCTCCTCAAATTCATTTATTATATACACGTAATTTAAAAAAAACTTACTTTATGTCACATATAATAAAAACTTGGAAATTAATCCAAGCTTGAAAATGTGTTATTTACTTTCCTAAACAAAATCTACTAAATAAATTGTCAATTAATTCCTCAGTATAATTAGCACCTATTATATCACCTAATTTTTCCCATACTAATTTTAGATCTATTTCAATCATATCTATTTCTCTTTCCTCTTTTATACCCTGTTCTACATCTTCTAAAGAATTAATAGCAGATTTTAACAAGGATATTTGTCTTACGTTAGTAAAGAAAGTTAGGTTTTTAATCATAAATGTTCCTACATTGAACAAGTCTTTTATTTTTTCTTTTATATCTTCTATACCGATATTATTTTTAGCACTTATTTTTATAACGTCTTCTTCATAAGAATTATTTAAGTTTAAATCCATTTTATTCATTATTACAATTCTTTTTTTATTTTTAGTTTTTTCTAATAAATACTTATCTTCCTCACTTAAGGATTCACTAGCATCCAAAATAAGTAACACTAATTCTGATTCATCTATTAAATTTAAACTTTTTTCAATACCTATTTTTTCAACTATATCATCTGATTTTCTAACACCTGCTGTATCTATTAAATTAAGTTTCACACCGCCTACTATAATACTTCCTTCAACTATATCACGAGTTGTTCCTTTTACGTCTGTTACAATGGCCTTTTCTTCTTCTAATAAAGCATTTAAAAGACTTGATTTACCCACATTTGGTTTTCCTAAAATAACTGTTTTAATTCCATCTTTTAATATTTTTCCATCTTCTGATAATTTTAATGTCTTTAATAATTTTTCCTTTATTATACCAACCTTTTCCTTTATTTTATTTACTGTTACTACTTCTATATCTTCATACTCTGGATAATCAATGTTTACTTCTATATTAGATATTAAGCTTATTATGACTTCTCTAGTATCTTCTATTAACTTAGAAACATTACCAGACAATTCATTAATTGCCATTTTTCTTGTAAGTTCTGTTTCTGAATTTATTAAATCCATTACACCTTCAGACTCTGTTAAATCTATTCTGCCATTTAAGAATGCTCTTTTAGTAAATTCTCCAGGTTCTGCCATTCTGCATCCCTCTAAAAGTAATATTTCCATCATTTTGTTTACAACTGCAATTGAACCATGAGTATTTATTTCTATTACATCCTCTTTTGTATAAGTTTTAGGTGCTTTCATAATTGATAATAGTACTTCATCTATAATCTCATCATTATATACTATATGTCCATAATTTATGGTATGACTTGAAACTTTTTCTAAATCTTTACCATCAAATAAAGGGTTTACTATTTTTATAGCATCATCGCCTGATACTCTAATAATAGATATTGCACCTTCTCCTAACGCTGTTGATATTGCAACTATTGTATCATTCATAATGCTACACCTCCCTAGTATATAGTTCCATTTTCTTTTTCATAGTCTTCAAATAATTTAATACAATTTTCCTTATCAATTTGGGTTAAATTAATTAGATTACTGTTTTTTCCTTTTAAGTATTCATATATAATATCATCCCTAAATCCTATTTTAGCGGCATCTTTCTTATCACATCCGTAATAAACTTCTTTTATGTTAGCCCAAATTATTGCTGATAAACACATTGGACAAGGTTCACATGTTGTATATAAAACATACCCATTTAAATCATACGTTCCTAGTTTTTTACAAGCCTCCCTTATTGCTTCTACTTCTGCATGTGCTGTTGGATCATTGTTTTTAATAACACTATTATTACACACTGATATTATTTTTCCATCTTTTGACATTATTAATGCACCAAATGGTCCACCTTCTTTTTTACTAAACCCATCTCGTGCCTTGTCAATAGCTAAATTCATCAACTTATTCATAATTACACCTCTAAATTAACAAAATTATAACATAAAAAAAGAAATATTTCTATTTCTCTATTGGTTTTATTACAACACATCTATTAGGTTCTTCCCCTGTACTTTCAGTTGTTACACCATCAAAATCTGCTAATCTACTATGAACAAGTCTTCTTTCATAAGAATTCATACTATCCATTTTTACTTCTATATTAGTTCTTACAACGTCTTTTGCAAGTTTAACAGCTAGTCTTTCGATGTTTTTTTGTTGTTTCATTTTATATTCTTCAACATCTAAAATAATATTTATTTTTATATTTAATTTATTTTTTATTGTTTGTCTTAATAATTGTTGCATAGAAGCCATTGTTCTACCATTTTTTCCTATTAAAATAGCATTATTATCAGAAAACATGTTTATCTTTATATAATTATCTCTTTTTTGAACTTCAAGCTCCGCATTTATTCCCATTAAATCTAAAATGTTTTTAAGATAATTTTTAGCATATTCAACTATGTCTTCTTTTAATATTATGTTTAAAGTATATTTTTTTGATTTAAATAATCCACCTGATACTATTTCTTCCATATTATAATATACTTCATCTTGTGATGCATTTAATTCATTTAAAGTTTTATTTAATAATTCTTCTTTATTTTTTCCTTCAAAAACCTTATTTTTTAATTCTAGCACTATTACCACTCCTTGCTACTAATAAATTTTGAATAACTGTAAATAAACTTGAAGTTATCCAATATAAACCAATTGCTGTTGATAATGAGAATGAACTTATCGTTATAACAACAACCATCATGTTCATCATCATCTTAGTAGAACCCATCATAGGATTATTAGAATCAGTTTGTGTGTTATTTCCATTTTGTTTAAATGAAAAATAAGTTACTAAAGCAACAAGTATTGGTATTATTAAATAGAATATTTTTCCATTTGATAATGCAAACCAAGGGGTTGTACCAAGCTGTAATCCCAAGAAGTTTCCTTCAAATATACCAGGAGTTCTATTTATAGCCTCTAAAAATGCAATAAATAATGGAAGTTGTATTATTGCAACTAAGCAACCTGACATCATTGATATATTGTATTTTTTATAAATAGCCATCATTTCTTGTGATTTTTGAATCATTGCTTGTTGATCATCTGCTTTTTTTGCATATTTTCTTTCTAATCTTTGTAACTCTGGTTGAGCTTTTTTCAAGTTTTCTGATTGCATAGCTGTTTTTCTAGTAAATGGGAATAATATTAATCTTATTACTAATCCAGCTAATATAACAGCAAGACCAAAGTTTTTAACTAAGTATCCAAGTTTTAATATTAACCATGCAAGCGGTTTTATAAATATGTTATCCCATAATCCATCACTTGCAGTTATTTTTGGAGTAAAATCTTTACAATTTACTAATTTTTTTGTATTTACCTTATTTTCATTATATAATTTAACAAGTTCTTTATTTTCTGGTTTACATAAAATATTTTTTGTTAAGGTAAAAACG
>CAVAWS010000051.1:0-2585 GCA_963592455.1 Paratractidigestivibacter sp.
TAAATACTTCATTTATATTTTTATAATTTTCTTCTAATAATCTATTATTTTTAAATAACTCTAGTGAGTTTCTAATAAACAAATTAATAATATTTTTTCTACTTAATCCAATTTTTAACAAAAAGGTATAAACCCCATTTATTACATCTTCTGACCTTGTTATAAATTTTCTGTCTTTTCTAAAAATTATTCTTAAATCATCATCAGTAAAGCCATACTTTTTTAAATTTTTTATTTTACTATTAAGAGTTTCTGGTTTATATATTAATGTAGAAAGAATAACGTTATAATCAGTATATTCTCCTAATAAATACTTTTTAAAATTATCAAATCTCTCATCAAATACATTAGAATAGCTAACAAGTCTTGGATCAAGCACAAGAATATTATTAACAAATCTTGTATCATATCCTCTTTTTATTACCTTATTTTTAAAGTTTTCATACTCATTTAAAAACGTACTTGGATTATACTTATAATAATTTATTTTTTTTAAAATTAACTCCGCACCTTTTCTTGTATATCCAAATTTCATTATCTCATCAATATAATTCATACGAACCATCCCCTTTTTTAATGCCTGTTATAGTACCAAAAATAAAAGAAAAAGTCAAATTTACCCTTCCTTGATAAATTCGAAACTTTTTCTTTGTTATTTTAATCTTCTTTTACATCATATTTTTTTATTTTAATTTCATTTAATAATAATTCTTTAAACATATCTTTTTGAACTGAATATGTCTTATTTGAACCATGTCTTCTATAACTTACTAAGTTTTCATCACGTTCTTTATCACCTAATATCAACGTAATAGGAATTTTCTTAGTTTGTGACTCTCTCATCTTATAAGATAATTTCTCATCTCTATCATCTAATTCTACCCTTACATTATCATTTTTTAACATTTCAAGTATTTCGTTTGCATATTTTAGATGATATTCATTATTTACTGGTATTATATTTACTTGTGTAGGTGCTAACCAAGTTGGCATATTACCCTTTGTTTCTTCAAGATAAAAGGCAATAAATCTATCTATAGATCCAAATACTGCTCTATGTAAAACAACTGGAGTTTTTCTTGAACCATCTTTATCTACATAAGTTAAGTTAAACTTAGCTGGTAAGCAAAAATCTAATTGACAAGTTGATATAGTTATTTCTGGTCCAACAGCTGGTTTTACTTGAACATCTAACTTAGGTCCATAAAATGCTGCTTCACCAATTTTTTCAACATAATCAATACCAATATCATTTAATACTTTTCTTAGTGTATCTTCAGCATCATCCCACATTTTATCATCTGGATGATATTTTACCTTATCTTCTGGATCACGAAGTGATAGCTCAAACTTATAATTTTTAATATTTAACTCTTTATAACACTCTAATATTAAATCTACAACCTTTTTAAATTCCTCTTCTATTTGATCCTTAGTTACAAATAAATGGGCATCATTTTGACAGAACGTTCTAACTCTTTCTATTCCCTTCAAAGCCCCTGATGCTTCATATCTGCAATCTCTACCTATTTCACCTATTCTAATTGGTAAATCTCTATATGAATGTATTTCATTTGAATAAACCATCATATGATGAGGACAGTTCATAGGACGAAGTACAAATTCTTCATCATCTACCTTCATAGATGGAAACATACTATCTTTATAATGTTCCCAGTGTCCTGATGTTTTGTATAACTCAACACTTCCTATAGGTGGTGTTAATACATGTTTATAACCTTGTTTTCTTTCTTTTTCTTTAATGTAATTTTCTAATTCTTGCCATACTACATAACCGTTAGGTAAATACATTGGAAGCCCTTTACCAACTAAGTCACTTACCATGTAAATTCCAAGCTCTTTACCTATTTTTCTATGGTCTCTTTGTTTTCTTTCTTCGATTTCATTTAAATAATTATTTAAATCTTCCTCATTTTCAAAACATACACCATATATTCTTTGAAGCATCTTATTTTTTGAATCACCTTTAAAATATGCCCCCGAATGCTTTAATAATTTAAAATACTTCATTTTCTTCGTAGTTTCAACGTGAGGTCCACGGCATAAATCAGTAAAATCTCCTTGTGTATAACATGAAATAACAGTGTCATTTTCGTCCATTCTTGATATTAAATCTATCTTGCATGGATCATCTTTAAATCTTTCTAAAGCTTCTTTTTTTGATATTTCTTCCCTGTAAATTCTCTTATCAGACTTAGCGCATTTTTTCATTTCCTTTTCTATTTTAGGTAAGTCTTCATCTGTTAATGTTACATCACCTAAATCTATGTCATAATAAAATCCCTCTTCTATTACAGGTCCTACCCAAAATTTAGCATTTGGATATAAATGTTTTACTGCTTGTGCAAGTAAGTGAGCACAAGAGTGATTAAGTATGTTTAATTTTTCATCTTCTTTAATATTTATCATTTTTATATCTCCTTATTTTCATTTGTTTTTGTTTATTTTTTGTATTTTGTTTTCTATTTTTATAATTTAACTTACTAGCAAATTTACTATCGTCATGGCTTATAAAACTATAAAGTAGCAAACTCATACTATTTTCATATTTGAAAATATTTATT